>JAFDDL010000431.1 GCA_019310865.1 Deltaproteobacteria bacterium
TTACGGCTACTGCCGCGGCAGGGAACCCATCCAATATGTCAAGCAGACGATGCTCTACTACTAAATCCTGAAACATAAGGATATCACACCGTCAGCTGACGAACGCCGGACTACATACCCCCCACAAAAGGATTCGTCCGCTTCTCTCGACCGATGGTTGTCTCATTATTATGGCCGGGAAACACCCGAACCGAATCCGGCAACGTGAACAGCTTGCTGCGAATACTGTCCTTGAGCGTATTGAAGTCGCCGCCTGGAAAATCAGTCCGCCCCACGGAGCCGGCAAACAATGTATCGCCCACAAAAACCGAATCTTGCGCGTAAAGCGATATGCCGCCCGGTGTATGACCCGGCGTATGTAGGACTTGGAAAGTAATGTTACCATAGGAAATGGTATCACCATCTTCCAGAAGGCGATCAGCAGGTGGCGAGTTCTCAACCTGCATCCC
The DNA here is from genome assembly GCA_019310865.1 of Deltaproteobacteria bacterium. The sequence continues at coordinate 450 of JAFDDL010000431.1, forward strand.
CCAGGCCCCGGCACTGGCCGCCAACTGGTCGAGCATGGGCGCATCCAGGGTATGGATCAAGAGGTCTGCGCCGGTGGCTGTCTTGAGCTGATGGTTTCCACCCACATGGTCAAAATGACCGTGGGTATTGATAATGTATTTAACCGTTAATGAAGCTTCTTCGAGGGTCCACAAAATCCGGTCGACTTCGTCACCCGGATCGATCACGCCGGCAATTTTCGTCTCTTCACACCCCACGATGAAACAATTGGCCATCACGGGGCCCACAGTCAATGATTTTATAATCAACACATCCTCCTATTTATTCCAAACGCTTCTTGGCTTGTTCAATTAGATCCACCAATTGGTTTATCTTGGGTTTTGGTTTGCTTTCAGCGAGCATCCGCAAGGTTTCTTCGGAATAGTTGCGGGTGAGAAAATGCATAATGTCCATGGTCTGCCACCAGCAGTCAATCATCTTCCAGCACAGGGAGGCCTTATCACCGCAGGTTCGGCAATATTCAAAGGATACGGGGCCGCCCAGGCGCGGACATCGCCGGGTTAACTGATCATGGCTCTTGTCTGAAATGCAATCCATCTGATTCAATTCTATACAAATCTCCGACTCCGGCACACTGCGTACCGAGGCCGGTCAAAAACCATTCGCCGGCCATGCGACTGATTTGTCATTTGTTGTTTGGCTATTGACAAGCCACTACCGGCTTTTAAGTAGCTCAGGTTTCGGGTAATCTTTATAAATCGCTTCGGCCTTCTCGATTTCTTCCTGGGACAGATTAATATCGTTAATCTCACCGCAGAAATATTTATCGTAGGCACCCAGATCGAGCAAGCCATGGCCGCTATAGTTAAAGAGGATCACCTTTTCCTTGCCTTCCTCCTTGGCACGGTTGGCTTCCTCGATGACGCAAGCCAGTGCATGCGCCGTCTCCGGCGCTGGAATGATTCCCTCTGTTCGGGCAAACAAAACGCCGGCCTTGTAACACTGGAGTTGGGGAATGGCCCGTGGTGTAGTCAGCGCTTCGGTTACAAGCCGGCTTACGGTGGGCGCCATGCCGTGATAGCGCAACCCGCCCGCATGAATGGGCGCCGGTACGAAGGCATGGCCCAGGCTGTGCATGGGCAAAAGCGGGGTGTAACCGGCCTTGTCCCCATGATCGTATACAAACGGCGCCCGGGTCAATGTGGGGCAAGCCGCCGGCTCCACCGGCAGAATGTCGACCTGTTTTCCATTTATTTTATCGAGCACGAATGGAAAGGCAATTCCGGCAAAATTACTGCCGCCGCCGGCACAAGCCACCACCACATCCGGGTATTCCCCAACTTTTTCAAGCTGTTTTTTCGCTTCCAGGCCGATAATCGACTGGTGAAGCATCACGTGATTGAGCACACTGCCAAGTGAATACCGGGTCTTGCCGCTTTCGTCACTGATGGCAGCCTCGACGGCTTCACTGATGGCAATACCCAGGCTGCCGGGCGTATCCGGATCTTGCGCCAGGACATCCCGACCGACCTGTGTTTCCGTGCTGGGGCTGGGCACACATTTTCCGCCCCAGGCCTCCATCATCGATTTGCGATACGGCTTCTGGGCAAAGCTGATTCGGACCATGTATACCTTACATTCCAATCCGAACTGCGCGCAGGCAAAGGAAAGCGCGCTGCCCCACTGGCCGGCGCCGGTCTCGGTGGTCATCCGTTCAATGCCGAATGCCTTATTGTAATAGGCCTGGGCAACCGCTGTGTTCGGTTTATGACTGCCGGGGGGGCTGACGCCTTCGTCTTTGAAATATATTTTGGCGGGTGTCCCCAATGCTTTTTCCAGTTCATATGCGCGAACCAGGGGCGTCGGTCGCCATATACGATAAACTCCCAGTACTTCTTCGGGGATATCGATCCAACGATCCGTGCTGACTTCCTGCTCAATCAGATTCATTGGAAACACCGGCGCCAGCTGATCGGGCGTCACCGGATTCCCATCGGGACCCCGGGGTGGATTCATCTTGATATCTGCAAGAATATTGTACCACTGCCTCGGCATTTCGTCTTCAGTTAAAAGAATCTTTTTTGTTTCCATGCTACTCTCCATTCATTGGGTTGGATGAATCGATCCGTGGATCGATTCCCCGGGTACATGCTGCTTTTTCCATTGACTGGTGGATGCTGTCAAGAATTCCGTTTACGAAAGCGCCGGTATCTTCCGTTCCGAACTTCTTGCCGATCTCGATGGCCTCGTTGATGGACACCTTGGGTGGAATATCGGAACAGTGAAACAATTCGAACACGGCTATTCGCAAAATGTTGCGATCCACACCGGACATGCGGCTGATTTTCCAATTTTTCGAAAACCGCTCGATAACCGGGTCAAGCGATGCTTTCCGTGCAACGACACCTTCCGTCAGAAGTTTAAAAAAGGGGAGCACCGCTTCGGGCGGATTAAAATGTGTGCAAAACAGCGTCAATGCCTCATCCGATCCATATCGGCACATATCAATGTAAAACAGCGCCTGAAGCGCACGTTCCCGAGCTTTGCGACGGATACCCATAAACCGGACTTAGATCTTGCTCATGGCGTCGATCAGGTTGACCATCTCAACGGCTGTCATGGCCGCACTCCATCCCTTGTTTCCGGATTTGGTTCCCGCCCGCTCAATCGCCTGCTCAATGGTGTCGGTTGTAATAATGCCAAAAATCACCGGGACTTCCGAATCCAGGCTCACCACGGCAATCCCCTTGGTGACCTCCGCAGCCACATAATCAAAATGCGGGGTAGCGCCCCGAATCACCGCGCCAAGGCAGATGATGGCATCATGAACACCCTTGGCAGCCAGTTTTTTTGCTGCCAGCGGAATCTCAAACGCCCCGGGAACTTTAACAATGTCGACGTCTGAATCACTGCCACCGCATCGAATCAATGCATCCATGGCGCCGCCCACCAGTTTTTCGGTAATAAAATCATTAAAGCGGCTCACCACAATGGCAAATCTTTTCCCTTTCGCCTGGTATCCACCTTCGTAAACCTTCGGCATAAAGTATCCTCCTGAGTTAGCTTACTGTATCTACATTCAACAGGTGACCCAATTTCAGCTTCTTACATTCAAGATAGCATTTATTGTGTTCATTCGACTCCACTTCAATGGGCACCTGTTCCACCACATGAATACCATAGCCTTCCAAACCAACCATTTTTTTCGGATTATTGGTCAGAAGGCGCATTGTATGCACCCCAAGATCCACCAGGATCTGTGCACCGATTCCATAATTTCGAAGATCTGATTTGAAGCCCAGCTTTTCATTGGCCTCCACCGTATCGTAACCCTGGTCTTGGAGCGCATAGGCCTTGATTTTATTGATCAAGCCAATACCCCGTCCCTCCTGCCGGACATACAGGATAATACCGCCGCCTTCTTCATCCACCATCTGCATGGCCTTGTGAAGTTGCCCCCGGCAGTCGCATCGCATGGACCCGAAAATATCGCCGGTCAAACATTCCGAGTGGACCCGCACCAGAATCGGCTTTTCCGGATCAATTTCCCCCTTTATCAAGGCGATTTGAAGCAGATCGTCCACATCATTTTCATATACCACGCATCTGAATTCACCGGCAATGGACGTCGGCTGAGTCGTCTCGGCCGCCTTGTGGACAAATGATTCTTTGCGCATTCGATATTCAATCAGATCCGCGAT
>JAFDDL010000432.1 GCA_019310865.1 Deltaproteobacteria bacterium
CCTTGAAAAGGTGGTCAGTCCGGAAGCCGCGGCAACGCCCCAAGAGCCAACCTCCGGAGAAGCAGACACCAAACCACCGCTAGCGGATGCTTCCCATTCCGGAAAGGTGATTTCTCTGGCGGACCTAAAGGGCCGATCATCCTGAGAAGTGGTTTCATTGAAGAAGTCCATTGCTAATAAAATGAGGGAGCAAACTAAAATCGTCCTGTCCGCCTCCCGGCGGACGGATATTCCGGCGTTTTATATGGATTGGTTCATGGGTCACATCGAAAGCGGGTATTTTTCGGTGAAAAACCCTTACAACGACCGCGTTCGAAAGGTGGCGGCCACGCCGGAACAGGTGCATACAATCGTATTCTGGTCCAAGAATTTCGGTCCGTTTATTCGAGGCGGCTACGGTGAAAAACTGGTTGAAAAGGGGTACCATCTGTTTTTCAATTTCACCGTCAACTCGCAATCGCCAATCCTTGAGCCACGGTTACCCGCCCTTGAAGAGCGCCTGGAGCAGATGCGTCATCTATGCCGCTCGTACTCGCCGGAAGCGGTTGTCTGGCGCTTTGATCCCATCTGCTTTTTTCAGGTGGAAGGCGGCATGCCGGCGGATAATTTATCCGATTTTACCCGGATTGCCGAGGTCGCAGGCACTTGCGGGATTCGGCGGTGTATCACCAGTTTTTTAGATCGATATTCGAAAATTGAAAAACGAACCCGAGCGATTTCCGGGTTTTCATTTACCTCGCCTGCGCTCGAAAAGCAGAAGGAGACACTCCTGGATCTCGAATCGCGACTTTCCCCCCTGGGAATTTCGCTTTATACCTGTTGTGAACGGGAAGTCTTGGAATCCTTGGGGCCGGACGCCGGCGTCCTTCCCGCCCAGTGCATCCCAAACGATCTGCTGATGGATCTTTTCGGCGGGACGGTCTCATTGAAGAAAGATTCAGGCCAACGCATCAAAGCCGGATGTGGTTGCATGGTTTCCGCCGACATCGGCTCTTACAAGGAGCACCCTTGCCCCCATGGTTGCCTGTTTTGCTACGCCAACCCATCAAAGGCCGCTAAATGGCCGGCGCAACTGTCAAGCCAAAGGCGGACCGAATGAAGATCGGCAGCCTTAACATATCGGATAAAACGGTATTGGCACCCCTGGCCGGTATTACCAACCTGCCCTTTCGCCTGCTGGTCAAGTCGCTGGGTTGCGGATTGGTCTGCTCGGAAATGGTCAGCGCCAACGGTCTCATGCACGGCTCTGAAAAGACCCAGGCGCTATTAAAAACTGTTCCCGATGAAAAACCGCTTTCCATTCAGATTTTCGGATCCGACCCGGAAATCGTGGCCGAAGCGGCGCAGATCGTTGAAGAAACCGGCGTCGATATCCTGGATATCAATTTTGGGTGCTCGGTAAAAAAGATATTGAAAAGCGGCTCCGGAGCGGCCCTGATGAAGGTGCCCGATAAGACCCGACGGATTTTGACAGCCGTGCGAAACGCCATCGGCATTCCGCTCACTATCAAAATTCGCAGTGGTTGGGAACCGTCGGGAAAAACGGCGGTTGAGATTGCGAAAATCGCCGAAGACTGCGGTGTGGACGCAATCACCATTCATCCGAGAACCGCCACTCAGCTATTTCGGGGTCAGGCCGATTGGTCCATAATTGCTGCGGTTAAAAATGAGGTCACCATTCCTGTCATCGGCAATGGTGATATCGCAACCGGTGAAGACGCCATCGCCATGATGACGCAAACCGGTTGCGATGGGGTGATGATGGGCCGGAGCGCCGTATCCAACCCCTGGATTTTTTCCCAGGTAGCCTGCCTACTACAGGGCAAGAGCGTTCAAGTTGTGAACACTTCCATGCGCTTTGACGCCATGGTGACATATTTGCAGTCCTCCGTGGCTTACTTTGGCGAACAACATGCCTGTCGCATGATGCGAAGCCGCCTGGCCTGGTTTGTCAAAGGGCTTCGATTCGTTGGCAGCTTCAGGGAGTCGCTGAAGCATATTTCGACCCAGGCCGAGGCGCTTGAAAAGATTCGGTCTTATCGTGAAATAGTTGACAACGAATTGAAACGAATATAAGAAATCAGTCAGATCTTGTTTAGGGGCCATTCAAATTGGAAGCTTCAAAGCAACCTGGAACCTGGAACCCTTTTTAAACCCTTTACGTCGCCTTGCGCTGAGTTTCAATTACTTTCATTAATTTCCGTTTATTTCAGGAATAGGAAACCCCATGAATGGATTGCTCTTTATTGACGATGAGGAAGGTATTCGCCGCTCTGTAGCACGGGCGCTTAAACAAAGCCGATACGAAGTCTTTCTAGCAAGCAATGCCGAAACGGGCATGGACTTGGCCAGGGCGAACCGGCACCGAATTTCCACGGTGATCTCGGATTACAAAATGCCCGGCCAAAACGGCATGGCGGTTTTGGCGGCCATCGGCGAGATGAACCCTGAAACCATTCGGATTCTACTGACGGGATACGCCACCATGGACGTGGCCATCGCGGCAACAAACGAAGGCCTCGATGGTTTTTTAACCAAACCGTTCGACAACAAGGAACTGCGATCCAAGCTGCATGAAATCACGCTGAAAAAACGCCTAAAACAGTTTGTACCCGAATCGATCTATAAAAAAATCCAGTCCGACCCAGACGCATTATCACCGACATATCATGACGTGACCGTATTATTTGTCGATATTCGAGGGTTTACGTCCATGTCCCAGGACATCCAGCCGGAGAAGATCGCGTCTTTTTTAAACAATCACTTTTTTTCACCATTCGGAGAGATTGCCGATCAATTCAATGGTACCGTGGACAAGCACATGGGTGACAGCATCATGGTGTCATTCGGCTCTCTGGTACCACGGCCGGATGATGCCCGATGCGCAGTCCACACCGCCGTTTCCATGCAGCGTCGGGCTGCGGAAATCGATCAGCACCTTCTGCAATCAAACGGATTTCGAATGCAAGTGGGCATCGGCATATCGACCGGAAAGGTTTTTTCCGGTCTTCTGGGATCCATTCGCAAGAAAGAGTTCACTTGCGTTGGACATGCGGTCAACGTGGCCGCCAGGCTGGAGCGAATGGCCGGGCCCGGGGAAATCCTCATCAGTGATGCCACGTTTCAAGAAATTGACAATCCCATGCATTCCGCCATCGCGGAACTCGGGGATGTTTCAGCGGCGCAACTTCCGGGCATTTCCATCAAGGGAATCGAAACGCCCATAAACGTATACCGGATTCAAAACAAACCAACAACACGTGGGCAAACACATCGCAACTCGGAAATTCCATTCGAAAATTAGGGTTTAATCCACTTCCCGAACCAAGCTGTTGGGCTGGGTGGCGGTGCCGTCCAGAACGGTAGCTTCCAACCGGTTCGCATAAACGGCCGTCACTTCGATTTCTCCGGTCTTGAATCCCGGCACAAAAAAGCGATGACCCGATGCGCCTTCCAGAATCTCCTTGAGGGCATAGACTGCCAGCTTGTCCCCAACCTGGAATCCGGATTCGCTGCCAAACGGGACAATGACCTGATTGCCCTCGACCGAGGTAATGGAGCCTTCCCAACGAACATCGCGTAAGACGTCGCATAACTGTTCACCCAGCTGTTCAGCCATTTCGGAAAAAGCCATCGCCAAAAGGGAAGCATCCGGAATGGCTCCGGCTTTAAGCGATTCAAAATCGGCGGTTTCCACCTCAACATGATGCAATAGGGCTTCATCGACCAATTTGGCGCCCGTTCCGGTATGAAACACCGACATCTCAAACTGAAACCGAGCCGTGGTCTCCTGTCCCTTGAACCAAAGCATGCCACGACTTCTTTCCTCATCATCGATATCGGCAAGCCGGCCGGTGATGACCAAGTTGATTCCGAATGACTGTCCCACGGCTGCCAGTGCAAAATTGTCTATCTCACCGTTTGCCATTCTGGGAATCTGTTTGAATTCATCCGGAAATCCCGGTTGACCGGGAAGCATCAACCGGACATTACGGCATTTTTTTCCGATGGTATCCTGAAGCGTTTCAAGCAGATAATCATCGACTGTCAGGTTGGTCCACCGGGAGCCGTTTTCAAACGGAATCAGAGCGATGGTTTTTACGCCACAGCCGGACAGCAGAAAAGATACACAAATCAACAGCAACGCAGCCCATACACATCCGGTTCCGGTGTCAAACAATGTTCGTCTCATTTTTCATCCTCATATACCGCGGTTACCCGTGTGGAGATGCCCCCTCGCGGAGAAAAATTTCCGGTCACTTCCATTCGCTTGGGTGCCAGCACCGACACCAGATCATCCAGAATTCGATTGACCGCATGTTCATAAAAAATCCCGACATTTCGAAACTGCATCAGGTAATATTTCAGTGATTTCAATTCGATAATCTTCAGGTTGGGCCGGTAGGTAATGGTAATACACCCGTAATCCGGTAACCCTGTCATGGGACAAACCGCCGTATATTCCGGCTGTTCGATGACAATGTCGATATCGCGTTTTTGTCTGTACTGATAATCGATGGCCTCCAGGACATCAGTGGTAATGATTTCCGGTGTTTCTTTGTGGTACCGGATCGGCATGTCTGAAAATGATGTCATTCATTATTCCTTCCCCGGGGCGGGCACCCGGTTTTTCAAGAACGCCCCTTCCGATATCAGACCATCGGGCTTTCTGTCAATTGCCATCAATGACCGGCCACCGGCTTGACAACAAAACCGGGCTCTGTTAGCTCTTTGGGCAACCAACTGAAAGGAACCCCCATGGCGTCCATCGATGAACAAATCCTGAGAGCGGCAAAGGAGATTGTCGTCAAATTCATTGAAGCCGGTAGAGTCTCACCCTCCGGGTTTCACCAAACCTTTCAATCCATCTATAAAAGCGTATCCGACGCGGTCAAGGGCGATCAGCCCGACGACAATTCATCCAGTGCATCGCCGGATTAATGGGCCTCTGCCCAATTGTCCCCCCAGGCCGTATTCACCTTCAACGGAACGCGAAGATTCCAGATTCCTTCCATAATTTCAGCCACCAATTTCGCCATGACATTCTCCTCCTCGGGCGGCACTTCGAACACAAGCTCATCATGAACCGATAGCAGCATCAGCGACTGAAGGCCCTTTTTCTGAATAGCCGCATCCATGCGAATCATGGCAAGTTTGATCAGATCTGCTGCGGTTCCCTGAATCGGCGTGTTGATGGCCGTTCGCTCGGCAAACTGTCTCACATTTCTGTTCCGGCTGTCGATGTCCGGCAATGGCCGGATCCGGTTTAACAGCGTGGTGGTCTGCCGGGTTTGCTGGGCGATCTGAATGGTTTCGGCCATGAACTGTTTTACCCCT
>JAFDDL010000433.1 GCA_019310865.1 Deltaproteobacteria bacterium
GACAAGGTATTCATGGTCTCCGGCGGTTCCGAGGCTAACGAAATCGCGGTCAAGATCGCCCGAAAGTATCACCTGGACAACGGCGAGGGAGCCCGCCACAAGGTCATTTCCCGCTGGATCAGCTACCACGGTATGACCCAGGGGACTCTGGCCTGGAGCGGCATGCCCAGCCGCCGGGCCGACTACGATCCGATGCTTCAGCCCTCTTCCCACATCGCCCCGGCTTACTGCTACCGCTGCTGGTTCGGCAAGACACCGGAAGCATGCGACCTGGAATGCGCCCAGGCTCTGGAGAACGAGATCCTGTGCCAGGGGCCTTCGACCGTGGCTGCCTTCATCGCCGAACCGGTGTCCGGCAGCTCCCTCTGCGGCGTCTTTCCCAGGAAGGATTATTTCAAGAAGATCCGCGAAATCTGCGACCGGTACGGCGTGTTGCTGATTTTCGACGAGGTGGCCACTGGCTTCGGCAGAACGGGCAAGTGGTTCGGATACGAAAACTTCGAAATGGCGCCGGACATCATGGCTGTTGCCAAGGGCATGGGCGGTGGCTATTTTCCGGTGGGCGCGGCCGTGCTCACCGGTAAGGTCGCCGGCACCATTGCCGGCAACTCCGGGATTTTCTACGCCGGCTTCACCTGGGCCGGAAATCCCCTGGCAGCAGCTGTGGTCAACACGACCATCGATTACCATCAGAGGCACCAGACCATTGAGCACGCCTCGCGCATGGGGCGATATCTCGCGGAAAAACTGGAGGGATTCCACCGGCACCCCACGGTGGGCGACATCCGGGGAATGGGCCTTATGCGGGGAATCGAATTTGTCCGGGACAAGGAAACCCGGGAGCCCCTGGACCCGAAGCTCGATTTTAACCACCAGCTCTACTACGAGGCCATGAATCAGGGTTTGTCTCTCCTTTGCGCCGGGGGGTGCGACCGGGGCCGGGCCGGTGACATGGTCCTGTTTGCGCCGGCCTTCATCGTCACCAAAGAACAGATCGACGAGATGGTGGACCTTTTCGACAAGGTTCTGACCACCGTCGAAGAACGCAATGGGCTTTGAGGAAAGGTTACATTCGAGCTTATTCACGCAAGAGAAAGGGAACTCACATGTGTACAATTTTTTATCTGAATGATGACAAGAACGCTTTTGGCGGCAACAATGAAGATTTCAACGATCCGCATACAAAGATCTGGTTTGTCCCGAGAGAGGGCGGCGAAATCAACGGGGTTCCGTGGGTGGCCGGCAAGTACGCCCGCAACTATTGCGGTTACCGAGATCTTTCCACTCAGGGCGGTATGAATGAAAAGGGGCTGTTTTTTGATTTCACCGCAACCCCCCCATTAAAACTGGAGAATCAAGGGGGGATGAAGCAATTCAATGAGAACGCCATCGATTATATTTTCAGTGAATGCGCCACCGTTGCGGAAGTGCTTGAGTTGCTAAACGTTTACGACCTTGGGGAGGAAACGCGGGGGTGCATGTTTATTGGCGATGCAACCGGGGATTCCGCCATCGTTGAGGGCGAGGCGATCATCCGAAAAAATAGCCATTTTCAGGTCTCAACTAACTTTTACCAGTCGCAGATTGAGGATCCTTCGGAAATTTCCTGCGGGCGATTCAAAATTGCCACAGAGATGCTGGCAAATGCCGCAGACGACGTTTCGGTTGATACCGTCCGTAGCGTGCTTTCGGCGGTCCGCCAAGCGGGCGGATCTCACACTGTCTACTCCCAGGTATATGATCTGAAGAAACAGATCATTCACTTGTATCATTTCCATAATTTTGACTGCGTCCGTGTCATCGATCCGCGGGAGGAATGGGCGAAGGGCGAGCCGGTTATCTATGATATCGCCGAGCTTTTCCCCCCGACGTATGCCCATATTTCCTATGCGAAAAAATACGACTTCGAACAGAGTGGCGAGCGAAAGAAGCTCGTCGAGAAGAAGCGGGCTATTGGCGAAATAATTGCACTTGATGCATCGATCCTCAACCATTATGTCGGCCGCTATGAGTGCGACATCTATCCGAGCCTTTACCTCAACGTCATCAGAATGGGTGACCGCCTTGTTGCTGAACAGGGCGGTATGATCATGGATCTTTATCCAACGTCCACCACCTGTTTTTATATCATCGACCATATTGGAGAAAGAAAGGTTAGCTTTGAGTCGAACAAAGAAGCCAGAGTCACGAGACTGATCTGCGAATTATTTGCTCGTAACTGGCCAATCCCGTATTCGAAAATGGAAGTAAAACACAATGACTGAAAGGACAATGAAACAAGTGCGTTGGGAAGCATACGAACGGGCAGAGAAGTATTTATTATGGAATTCAAAAGACCTGGTGCGAAATGCCAAGGTTAATCCGCACTGGTTTGGTGATAAAGATTTCTGGTACAAAAGAGAGACGGAAAACGGCAAGCAGTTTGTAAAGGTCGATGCCGGGACCGGCGAAAAGACGCCGGCTTTTGATCACGAAAAGGTTGCGACCGCTTTCCGGAAGTTTGCGGGTGAAGAAAACGGGGCAGATATCACGGCTGAAGCCCTGCCGTTCGACCTGTTTGAGATGGCTGAAGAGGGGAACCCGATTCACTTTTCCGCCTTGGGTAAACAGGTCGCCTGTGATCTTGACAAGGGGGTCTGCACCGAGCTCGACAACCCCATCCCGGCCATGCATGAAATTCTGTCTCCCGATGGTAAATGGACGGCCTATCTTGAAGGGGATAACCTTCATGTCCGTTCCACAGATGGTGACGAGAAAAAGACGCTGACAACAGACGGTGAGCCTCACTATGCCTATGGCAAGCCTCCCGGCGCCAACACATCCAGCGTCACGATGCGCCTGACCGGGATTCAATTGCCCCCCCTGGCTGTCTGGTCTCCGGATTCCAAAAAACTTTTTTGCGGCTGTCTGGACGAGCGGAAGGTGAAGGACCTCCACCTGCTACAACATGCACCACCCGACGGCAGCGCTCGCCCCCAGATGCATGCCTATCGTTATCCCATGCCTGGCGATGAATATGTCGCAATGCTCGAAATCTTTGTCTTCGACATCGAAACCGGCACCAAAGTCGCGGCCAGGCATCCCCGAGTGGCGGTCCCGTTCAGTTCCCTTGTGGAAACGCAGTCAGTCTGGTGGAGAAAGGACGGGAAAACACTTTATTTTATCGACACTGCCAGGGATTTTGCCTGGATGAAACTCTGCGAGATGGATGTGGCTACCGGCGATGTGCGCGTCTTGATTTCCGAGTCGTCCGATACTTTTGTGAGATCGGATCTCATGATGGGCTTTCGGCCCAATGTCCGCGTGCTGGGTCAAGGCGAGGAAATTATCTGGTTTTCCGAGCGGGACGGATGGGGGCACCTCTACCTGTACGACAGCTGCAGCGGTGCGCTGAAAAACCGTATCACGTCAGGAGAGTGGGTGGTAAGGGACATCTTGCATGTTGACGAGAAAAACCGTGCGATATATTTCGTTGCCGGCGGCGCTGAAGATGACCGAGATCCCTATTTGCGACATATATACAAAGTCGAACTGGACGGGACAAGACTCATATGCCTCACACCGGAAGCGGCCGATCACCAGGTCGCCGTGCCTGTCACCGGCTATGCTGCAATGATGGCGGCGATGGATCCCACCCTGGATCCCACGGCAGCCGGGTTTTCCCCCACCTGCGTCTATTTTGTAGACAGCTACTCCCGAATCGACCAGCCGGCCGTATCTGTGCTGCGCTCGGTAGTGGACGGGCATGTGATCGCCACGCTGGAAAATGCCGACATCTCGGCTCTGGAGGGCCTCTCCTACACATGGCCCGAGCCCTTAAAAGTCAAGGCGCGCGACGGAAAGACCGATATTTACGGGGCGATTTTTTTCCCTTCCGATTTTGACCCTTCCAAAATATACCCGGTGGTGGACTCGAATTATCCCGGCCCACAGGCTATCCGAACTTACAAGACGGCGTTCGCCCCCGATTTCTTTAATACCCAATCGCTTGCGGAGCTCGGTTTCATCGCCGTTACCATCGACGGGTTCGGGAAACCGTACCGTTCCAAGGCGTTTCACGACAAATGTTATGGAAAATTAGAGGGGCCCGGCGGCCT
>JAFDDL010000434.1 GCA_019310865.1 Deltaproteobacteria bacterium
GCGCCGAATCGATGGTTATTTAATGGGGAGGGGTCGGTGGGTGCCCTCCAAAATGATTGCCTGGTTCTGCAGGCCGGCGCGCACCGGGGTGAATCACTCGATTTATCCGCCTTGCCCCTGCCAGGGCGTCACAACCGGGAAAATGCCGCCGCCGCCATCCTTGCGGCCGTGGCCTTCGGGGTCAAACCGGCAGCTATTCAGCCGGCGCTGGAGACATTTCAAGGCCTGCCCCATCGCACGGCCCTGATTGATACGATTAATGGCATTCGATTTTTCAACGACTCCAAGGCCACCAACATCGATGCGGTTAACCGGGCCCTAACGGCATTCGATCATCCGGTGGTCCTGATCATGGGGGGACGAAACAAGGGCAATACCTTCCGGCCCCTGGCGGACGGTATCCGGCGGCATGTGAAAACCCTGGTTACCCTGGGCGAGGCTGCCGGCAACATTCTAAAGGAATTGGGATCACTGGCGCCGAGTATGAAAGCCGACACCATGGCCGATGCGGTGTCCGCGGCGTTCGGAGCGGCACAATCCGGCGATATCGTTCTGCTGTCACCGGGTTGTGCAAGTTTTGACATGTTTAACAACTATCAACATCGGGGAGACGCATTTTGCAACGCCGTCGAAGCGCTAAAGCAAAACCGCCTGTCAACGTAATGACGGGCCCGGTATCGCGCCGGGGGACTGCCGGTGGTGCGCTGTCACTGCCCTATGATGTCTCTTTGCTGTTTCCGGTCCTGTTTCTGGTGGGCATCGGCGTTGTGATGGTTTACAGCGCCAGTTCGGCCATTGCGCTGAAACGCTACGGCACCGATTTTTATTTTTTAAAAAAACAGGCGGTTTTTTCGGTAATGGGTCTGATGACATTGGTGGTGTTTCGGCGGGTGCCCTTTCAACTGTTTCGCCTGGCAGCCTACCCCCTGCTGGCATTATCCATGGTGTGTCTGGCAGCGGTGCTGATTCCCGGGCTTGGGGTGAAGGCCGGCGGCGCGGTCCGTTGGCTTCAGGTGGGGGGGATTCGGTTTCAACCTGCTGAGGTGGCACGATTCGCCCTGATCGTCTACCTGGCCTATTCGCTGTCAAAAAAGCAGGATCAGATCCGGGAATTTACCGTGGGATTTCTGCCCCATCTGCTGGTGATGGGGGTTATGGCTCTGATGATCCTGCAGCAGCCGGACTTTGGGGCGGTGGTGCTGATGGGTGCCCTGGCCTGGATTATGCTCTTTGTGGGCGGAGTTCGTATGACCCATTTGCTATCGCCTTTACTGCTGCTGTTGCCGTTGGTTTTTGGATTCATGATCCATGCCGAATATCGTGTCAAGCGGCTGGTGAGTTTTTTAGATCCATGGCGGTATCAATCGGATGAAGGCTATCAGGTGATTCATTCACTGATGGCCTTTGGCAGCGGCGGCATCTGGGGGGCCGGGATCGGAAAGGGATATCAAAAGCTTTTTTATCTGCCGGAACCCCATACCGATTTCATATTTTCGGTGATCGGTGAAGAACTTGGCATGTTGGGCGTGCTGTTTATCCTGTTTCTCTATGCGTTGGTGCTGTGGCGGGGAATTGTCATTGCGCGCAATGCAACCGATCCTTTCGGGCAGTTGATCGCCATCGGCATAACCAGCGCCATTGCATTGCAGGTAGGCGTCAATATGGGCGTTGCGTTGGGGCTGCTGCCCACAAAGGGGCTAACGCTGCCATTTCTCAGTTATGGGGGTACCTCCTTGCTGATCAATATGGCATCGGTGGGCATTTTAATGAATATCGGAAGCGAGCGGGGCAAATGAAACGAACGCGAACCCACACCCCGAGCACGTTGGTGACGTATCCCGCGCTGCGGGTTGTTATCGCCGGCGGCGGCACCGGTGGCCATCTATTTCCGGGAATTGCCCTTGCCGAAGCCTTTCAAGATAAAAATCTTGAAACCCGGATCCTGTTTGCCGGCACCGGGAATCGGCTCGAGACCACCGTTTTGGCAAAAACCCCCTTTGCTCATGTGGCCATTTCCGCAGGTGGGCTCAAGGGGATGGGATGGGCCGGGCGCCTGAAAGCATTTGCAAAGGTTTTCATGGGCTTTTTCGAGTCGATCCGACTGCTGCGGCAGTTTCGGCCCGACCTAGTGGTGGGGGTGGGTGGATACGTATCCGGTCCTTTGGTGTTGGCCGCATTGGTGAAACGGATCCGAACCGTGCTGCATGAACAAAATGTCATCCCCGGAATGGCAAACCGGATTCTGGCACCGTTCGTGGATCGGATATATGTCAGCTTTGCCGATTCAAGGCCGTTTTTTTCACTCAGAAAAACCCAGGTGTCCGGTAACCCGATTCGGAAGGATCTGGCCAGGATGGCCGAGGAGCTGAACTTGGTGGAGAAGAAAGCTGCAGCCGATCGCAAAAAACCGTTTACGGTGCTCGTGTTTGGTGGAAGTCAGGGGGCGCAGCAAATCAACCGGGCGGTTCTGGAGGCATTCGCGTATGTGACCGAGACTGAAAACCTCTTTTTTATTCACCAGACCGGGGCTGCAGACGAATTATGCGTTAAAAACGCCTATGCGGCAAGCGCCATGGCCGGCCGGGTGCAATCGTTTTTCACCGATATGGCCCGGCAGTATGCCCAGGCCGATCTGGTGATTTGCCGGGCGGGCGCCACCACCATTGCCGAGCTGTCCGCCATTGGAAAGGCGATTATTTTTATTCCGTATCCCTTTGCTGCCGATGATCACCAGGCTCGAAATGCTCGGACCATGGTGGAAAAGGGGGCATCGGAAATGATCCTGGAGCGGGATTTGACCGGCAGGCGCCTGGCGGAGCGAATTGAATACTATCGAAGAAATTCGGCCCGGCTGAAAGCCATGGCCCAGCGGTCCCGAACCTTTGGCCGGCCGGAGGCGGCGGCTCAAATCGTAGCGGATTGCTACCGGTTGCTGGCAGCATGAGTTGAGATCTTATGTTTCAAAAAAAATATCATATCCATTTTGTGGGCATCGGCGGTATCGGTATGAGCGGCATTGCGGAGCTGCTGTTGAACCTCGGGTATAAGGTGTCGGGCTCCGACCTGGCCGAGACGGAAATTACCACGCGACTGGCGAACTTGGGGGGGCGGATTTATCGGGGGCATGGCGACGATCAGGTTGAAGGCGCCGATGTGGTGGTGATTTCCTCAGCGGTGAAACATGACAATCCCGAGGTTCGCGCTGCCAAACAGGCGAGTATACCGGTGATTCCCCGAGCGGAAATGTTGGCGGAGTTGATGCGCCTCAAGTACAGCATCGCAGTGGCCGGATCCCATGGAAAGACCACCACCACCTCCATTATCGCGGCAATTCTGGAATCGGGCGACCTCGATCCAACGGTAGTGATTGGTGGCAAACTTAAAAGCATTGGCGCCAATGCGTTGCTGGGTCAGGGAGAATTCATCGTTGCCGAGGCGGACGAAAGCGACGGTTCGTTTCTGAAAATGGCCCCCACCATTGCCGTGGTGACCAACGTCGACCGGGAGCATCTCGATTTTTATGCAGATCTGGATGCCGTCAAAGCGGCCTTTCTTGAATTTATTGACCGAATACCATTTTATGGTCGGGCCGTTGTCTGCCTGGACGACGAGGCGGTTCAAGATTTGATTCCGAAACTCCGCAAACCCTTTACGACATATGGACTCAGTACCCAGGCCGATCTTCAGGCTAAAAACTTGGCTTTTCAGGGACTCACCAGCTGTTTTGACATGGTGTTCAAAGGTGAACCACTGGGCAATGTCTGTTTGAACCTGCCGGGAATTCATAATGTGACCAATGCCCTGGCCGCCATCGCTGTGGGGCTTGAATTGGGTCTGGCGGTGGATGTCATGACCGGGGCGCTGGCAAACCTGCAAGGGGTTCAGCGGCGGCTGGAAATCAAGGGCGAGTGCCGGGAAATTCTGGTGGTGGACGACTACGGGCATCACCCGACGGAAATAAAAACCACTTTAGCGGCGGTTCGGGAGAGCTGGCCGGACCGGCGCATTGTGGTGGTCTTTCAACCTCATCGATTTTCGCGTACCCAGGCGTTGTTCGACGATTTTACGCGCGCTTT
>JAFDDL010000021.1 GCA_019310865.1 Deltaproteobacteria bacterium
CGAGGTTTTCTTCCACAAAGTCTTTTACTTCCCGGCCCCGTTCGCCAATGAGCCCCACGACGGTTACATCAGCTGCGGCATGGCGCGTCATCATTCCCATGAGTATACTTTTCCCGACACCGGAGCCGGCCATGATGGCAACACGCTGCCCTTGGCCCAGGGGCACCATGGTATTAATGGCGGATACCCCCACATCCATCAACTCTCGAATCGGCTTTCGTTCAAGGGGATTGATGGGTGCCCCGTAGAGTGGGTACTGCTTTGATAGTTCCATGGGCCCGCCCCCGTCAATGGGCTCGCCCATTCCGTTGATCACACGCCCGAGCATATCGTCTCCCACAGCCACGTGGGGATAGTTTTCTTTAACAACAATTCGGCTGCCCGGTCGGATTCCCCGCGTATTTCCGTATGGCATCAGCAACACGCGATCTTCCTTGAACCCCACCACCTCCGCAGCGATTGATTCTCCCAGATCATTTTCGATCTGGCAGCGCCCGCCGACACTGGCAGCGATACCCCGTCCTTCGGCAATCAAACCGATAACCTGAACAATCTTGCCTTCAAGATTCAACCCGGCTGATGTCTCCAGGGCATCAAAATATTCGCTCCAGGAAATTTGTATATCAGATACGCTCATGGGGTTCCGTTTTTCTTATTTCCATTGGCCGATATCAAGGACCGCCGGATGGCTTCAAGGCGCGCCTCCAGCGTTGCGTCCACCTCCCCGGACTGACTTTGAACACTACACCCGCCTTCTCGAATACCCGGATCCGGTATAACCGATACATCCTTTAATCCATTGATTTGTGAAAAAAAATCGTCCTTAATGGTTTCGATGAATTCATAGTCTTTGGGATTTACGTTGATATGAACGTTGACCGGTTCCGGTATCACTTCAAATGCTTTTAGGATGGCGCGCCTCACCACGTCCTGTTCCACCGATACACTTCCGTAAACAACCTGTTCTGCAGCCCGGCAGACCAGATCGATAATCTTCTGTTCATGAGATTCGATAATATTTTTCCACGCTGTATCGACTTCTGAGAGGATGCCTTGCAGCCGTGTAATCATCTCCTGGGCTCGGTTGCGCCCCGCTTCCATGCCCGCCTGTTCTCCCTTGGTGAAGCCTTCCTCGTAGGCCTGCTTTGAAGTCTCTTCGGCGGTGGGCCGACGTGATTTACCGCTGCGCCCACGTGTCTGAGCACCTGCCATTTCCCGAGCTTTTTCCTGGCTCACGAATGAGGCCACAAAGCCCGCGTCTTTTGCCGATGAATCGGTTTTTTCATATAGAACTTTAAACGAACCGTCTCCCGCCAACTGCGTCCGCGATTTTCCCGGCTCGGATTTCAAAGCTGCATCAGGCCAGGCATTGGCTTGAAATTGACTGCTGTTGTTCTGATTAGACAAGGAGATCCTCCTTTCCTTTTCCGCCCAGCACAATGGTACCGTCCGATTCGAGTTCCTTGGCAGCCCGAGTGATCACCTGTTGTGCCTCTTCTACTTCGATCAACCGCACCGGCCCCATGACCTCCAGATCTTCCAGGAGCATTTCAGCAGCCCGAGATGACAAGTTCCCAAGTATTTTCTGCTTCATTTCCTCGCTGGCTGTCTTCATGGCAAGCGCCAGCTGCTGGTTTTCAACTTTCTTGAGAATTTCACGCATACCCCGGTCATCTACTGCGTTCAGATCTTCAAAGACGAACATCTTTTCACGGATTTCATTGGCCATTTCGGCATGTTCTTCCTCAATGGTTTCCATGATGATCTCTTCACTGGACCGATCGAGGTTGTTTAAAATATCGACAACCGAATCCACGCCGCCGACCGCCGTTCCGGTAGCGACATCCACCTGGCTCATCTCATGGCGCAGGGTTGAATCCACCTCTCTGATAATCTCCGATGGAATCTGGCCAAGCTTGACGATGCGAATGGCGATGTCACCTTTCTTGTCATCGGGCAAGATGCCGAGTATTTCAGAGGATTTTTCCGGCGGCAGATGCGCCAGGATCATCGCGATGGTTTGGGGGTGCTCGTTGATAATCTGATCTCGCAGGACATTCGAATCAATATCCCGGCTCCACTCAAATGGGATCCCGTTCTTATCGGTGCTGATGGTGCGAAAAATTTTATCGGCAATCTTCTTGTCAAATGTTTTGGCGACAACCTTTTTAAAAAAGGCTTCCCCGCGGACATCCAGGCTGTCTTTGCTCTCAACCCGCTTGACGAACTCATCGGCAACCGAATCGGCAACATCCGGTGATACATTCTCCATCGAGGCCATCACCGTGGCGACCTGTTTATTTTCACTATCCGAAAGCTTACGAAAAATCTGTGATGCCTCGGTCTCTCCCAGAGACAGGAGGAATACCGCGGCTTTTTCCGGCCCTGTCATTCTATTCGAATCCATCGAAAACTCCTATCATGCGCCTTCTTCACTCAACCAGCCCTTGACCTGGTCCGTTGTTTTATCCATGTTCTGTTTTGCCAGAAAGGTCGCCTTTTCCCGCCCGGTCAAATTGGGAGGGGGCTCGGGCAACGCCTGCCGTTCTCCTGCACTCAAAACGCCCTGATTCTGCGCCTGATGGGTCAACGCAGCCTGTTCAACCCGAACGGAAACTTCCTGTACCGATTTCATGATCGGTTTGACCAGGAACATGAAGGCCAGGCCAATCAGAACGACATAGGCTAAAATGTGTCCGTAGCGTTTGAGCAGCGCGCCCCAGTTCACAGGCGCAGAGCCCGCCATTTCCATTTCCTTCATGTAGGAAAAGGGGACCGATTCAACACTCACCTGATCCTCACGGTCTGCGTTGTAACCCATGGCATTTTGCACAATTCGGCCAAACTGCTCCAGTTCCGAGGGTGTCCGGGGAACAAACGTACGGGTCTGGTGTCCGTTTTTATCCGTTTCCATCGTGTAGTTTCCATCCAGTACCGCTGCAACCGACACCCGCTTGATTTCCGCAATGGGTTTAACCGTTCGGCGAATCGTTCGGTTGATTTCATAATTAATGGTTTCGTTCTGCTTCTGGCTCTTTTCGGCCTGCCGGCTGTCGAGTTTGCCGCTGCCGGCTGCGCCCACCGGATTCACACTGGAAATGCCGTTGGCTGCACCTTTGCTGCTGTCCAACGACTCTGTGACTCGCTGTCGACTTCTGACCACCTGACCATCCGGGTCATAAATCTCTTCGCTAAGATCCACCTGATTGAAATCCATATCGGCCGCTACCCGTACGATTGCCTTGTTATCTCCGACAATTCGCTCGAGCATGGTTTGAATTCGTCGGGCCATGTTCCGTTCATAGCTCATCTTATATTCCAGCTGGGAATCCGCCAAATCCCCCACTTGGTCTGCTTCACTGGTTTTTTTGGACAGCACATTGCCGTCGGTATCGACGACCGTCACCAGAGCCGGTGTCATATCCTCCACGGCGCTGGACACCAGATTTACCACGGCAGCCACCTTCGATTTGGACAATTTGGCCCGAAGTTTGAGCATTACCGACGCAGAAGGTGGTTTGGATTCTTCGATAAACACGGAGTTTTTGGCCATTACAATCATCACACGAGCGTCAGCAACCTCATTAAATTCCCGAATGGTTCGGGCCAGTTCCCCTTGAAGCGCCCGTTGGTAGTTGAGCTTCTGAACAAACTCCGTCGTGCCGAAGTCGGTCTCGTCAAAAATTTCAAACCCGACGGTCCCCCCCTTGGGCAATCCCATGCCGGCCAAGGATAGACGAACGTCGTAAACCTTTTCGGCCGGAACCATGACAAGACTCCCCCCACCTTCAATTTGAAAGGGGACCCGCTGCTCCCGGAGTTTTTCAACAATGAGCGCGGCATCGTCTGCAGACAGTTTTCCAAACAACGGCTGGTAGTCCGCTTTTTGCCCGTAGAGGTAGATTCCCGCAAACCCGAAAACCACCAACAGTAAAATAATAACCGACGCCAGTTTCTGCGAAACCGGCATCGATTTGAAAATGCTTCCGAATTGCTCGAAAAAGGTGCTCATAATCATTCCGTTCCGTAATAAAATTAACTAAACCGGCTCTGGGAGCCATTTTCAAAACGTTCAAGCTCGGTTCAGATCAAGGCGGATTAAAATTTTAACCGCAGACATACATTTAGTATTTCGAGGATTAAAATTTTATCCCAACGCCGATATGGGCCGAGATAAGCGCAGACATCGGATGGGACGTTTTGAAACTGGCTCCTCTACATTCTGCTTATCTCCCGATACGCCTCAAGAACCTTGTTACGAACCTGGGTCAACAGGCGAAGCGAAAGATCCGCTTTTGCGATGGCCATCATCCCTTCATGGACGCCCAGTTCACCCTTGGCCACCTTTTCGATGGCGCTGTCGGCTTTGTGCTGCAATCGATTCACCTCTGAAAGGGCGTCTTTAAACCGATCCCCAAAACCGTCCTGTGCCGGCAACTTCTTGGACAGGGTGGTAAACTGGCTTTTCGGTGCAAGTCCTTCGATGGTTAGTGGGTTCATATCATTCCTCCAATTTATAACGCCGGGTCAACTTCGGGGCAGATTCGCTGAAATCAGAATCTATTTACCGATTTCCAACGCTTTGGAAATCATCGCTTTTGTGTTCTTCATGGCGGTCACGCTGGCGTCATATGCCCTTTTTGCGAGCATCATGTCCGCCATCTCAGTAAGCAGGTTAACATTTGGCATGGAGACATATCCCGTATCCGGATTGGCATCCGGATGGCTGGGATTATACACCAGCCGGAAGTCCTCCTGGGAATCAACCACCTGCGCCACCACAACTCCCATGGGCTTGTCTTCCTGGCGCTGCATCACATCCTTGAAACCTTCCACCGGGTTTTCGGCCAGGACAACCATTTTGCGCCGATAGGGACCGCCATCACGGGTTCGGGTTGTTTCCGAGTTGGCAAGATTTTCAGCGATAACGTTGAGTTTGGTCCGTTGAGCCGACAGAGCGGTTCCACTGATTTTCATTGCTTTGAGCAAATCCATTACCGACCTCCTTCCGTAATGCTGTAGCGAATCATTGCGAGTTTTCTTAACAGCATCTCCAGGTTGGTGCGGTACTGGAGATTGTTTTCAGCAAGATTCGTCATCTGTTGATCGATGTCCACGGATATCCGGGACGCTTCCTGCAAAACAGGGCCCCGTTGCGAAGCCTCACCCATGCTGTAATGCTTGGTGTGGGTCTGGGCAAGTGGCTCGGCCGGCTGAGCGTCCAATGCCTGGGACAAGGTCTTTTGGAAATCCAGGTCTGTCGGCTGGTACCCAACCGTGTCCACATTGGCGATATTGCCGGCAATCATTCGCTGTCTAGCCGTTGAGATGTTCAGCGCCTTGTGCAGCACGTTTACAGCGTGGTCAAAAACAATCGAATTGCCCAATTGCGTTCCTCCATTCGATCAAGATTCAGTTTCAATTGTGTGAGTGGATTTAAAAAACCCGCCCCATCCAACAGTCAATGACAATTTAAGCAATTTGCATGCCGGATTACTCAGCCTCGAGCTTTTCTTTGTACTCATTGAGTTTATTTCGAAGGGTTCTGACGCTGATACCCAGAATTTTTGCGGCATGGGTTCGGTTTCCGTTTGTCTGGCCAAGGGTTTGAAATATCAATGACTTTTCAACCTCTCGCAATGGCCGCGGGGCAAAGTCGGCGGGTAATTCCATCCCGGCCGCATTTTGCGTGTGTTCATCGGTGAAGGATTCAGCCAGAAAGAGGTCTTTTTCATAAATACACGCGCCATCACAGAGCAACACGGCCCGCTCGATAATATTTTCCAATTCCCTCACATTTCCTTTGTACGGTAGGGCGGAAAGTTTTTGAGCCGCCGATTCCGCCAAACTTTTGACGTACCTTCCGTCAAGGGCATTGTATTTTTCGATGAAATGTTGGGTCAAAAGCGGAATGTCGCCACTGCGGTCCCTGAGGGGAGGCAGTTTGATGGGAATCACATTCAACCGGTAAAACAGATCCTCACGGAACTTCTTTTCCTCGATGATGCCTTTCATGTCCTGGTTCGAGGTGGCAAGTACGCGAACATCCACGGCAACAGGCCGTCCGCCCCCCACGCGATCGACTTCCCGCTCCTGGAGCACCCGAAGCAGTTTCGCCTGTAAATGAAACGGCATTTCAGTGATTTCGTCCAGTAGAATGGTTCCGTTGTGGGCAAGTTCAAATTTACCGGGTTTTCTGGCGATCGCCCCGGTAAAGGCACCCTTCTCATGTCCGAAGAGCTCGCTTTCAAGAAGCGTTTCCGGCAATGCACCGCAATTGACAGCCACGAATGCCGATTGCCTGCGGCTGCTGTTCTCATGAACGTATCGTGCAATCATTTCCTTTCCGGTTCCGCTTTCTCCCTGGATCAACACCGATGCCCGGCTGTCTGCCACCTGGCGTGCCAGGTCCAAAATTCGCTGCATGGTTTTATCCTGGGTCATAATCCGGGTTTTGCGGTCCGACTGGGCGGGCTTTCCAGCGGCTTCATCCACGGGCCCCATGGCCCGTTGAATAATGTGAGTCAATTGCTCGGTTTCAACCGGTTTGAGCACAAAATCAAAACCGCCCGCTTTCATCATATCGACTGCGGCGTCGACAGATGCATTCTGCGACATGAATATGGTCCGGATATCCGGATCCACCGTCAAGAGCTGGTCGAGAAACGTCAACGGATCGAATCTTAACGTATCATAATTGGCCACCACCACACCGCAGCCGCCTGACTTGAGCTTTTCAACCGCGTCGGATCCGCCGGGGGACGCAACCGCATCATATCCCAGCGATTCAAGTGTTTGGCACAGATTCGACCGTTCCCGAATATCTTCATCAACAATTAATATACCGTGGGACATCTTCGCCTGCTCTCACATCATGCCTGATTTAATTTCGCTTCAATTTCGATGCTCCGCAACCGATTCTGAGCCATATGAACCCAGAATGAATCGCCTGTGGTAACAATCTCAGTGAATATGTCTTTTGCCTTGGCCGACGCATTGCCTTTCATATAGGCATCTCCCAGAAAAAACAGCAGATCGGGTGGCCGACCGGTTTCGGAAAATTTAAGCGCCATGGTAAAAGCATCGGCAGCGGATTCAAATTGGGACATCTTAAGATAAGACTCTCCCAGCAGCTGATATGCATCCAGCAGTGCTTCAATGTGCTGATGCGCATCAGCGGCCAGTAAATTAATGGTCTTGATCATAAGCGGTGGAATATGTTCCGGTTTACCCCAGGCCTGAAGGGCTTCGGATTGAACCATCAATACCTTGGCACGTTCACCGTCCGTGAGGCTCTGGTCGTAAGCGGTTTTTATGAACCGAACGGCTGGGGCATACTCCTTCCGGGCCATGTGCATTCGCGCCATGCGCAAATATGCCTCGGCATGCTTTCGGGTTTTGGGAATCTTCTGCAGATAGGCAAACATCATCTCTTTTGCCTGGGCTGCTTTACCGATCTCCTGATAGGCAACGGCCAATTGATAGTAGATGGAAGCCGGCCGCTTATTAAACGGGATCAGCTTGTACGATTTATCAAACAAACCGGCTGCCTTGTGGTACAAATGCCCTTGGAGAAAAGCGTTTCCGATCAGAGCGAAGAGTTCCGGATTTCTCAATCGATGGACAATCTCTTTGTCACGTTCGTAAATTGCTATGATTTGTGTGAAGGTCCCTGCCTCGGTCAGCTGTTTGAAAAGACCATCGTAAGCCAATGCAATGACATATGACGCTTCTTTTCTTAAATCCCGCAGGTTCGCCGACATGTTTTCCCGAAGCGTATCGATACTTTCCTGGTACTGTCCGTCTTGATACCGCAGATTCGCCAATTTGACCACGGCCAGCTTTGCCATGGGGTGACTGGCATAATCTTTGATTATCGTTAGATAAATGCTCTCTTTTTGGAATGTATCGGAAACAAAATCGGCATGACGCATGGCGCTTAAAACATAACCGTCCGTTCCGGGATGGGTATTCATGACCAGTTGATAGAGCTTGTCCGCACGCTTTGCCTGATGGGTTTCTTTAAAGGTATCGGCTATGCGGGTCAGCAAAACCGGCACCCCCTCCTGTTCCGGGTAATAGTTCACCGCCCTGATCATTGCGTCGCGCGCATTCTCATAATCGCCGAGCTGATAATAAAGCTCACCCAGCAACACCAGTAGCTCATCATCCTCGTAAGTCTTCTCAGGATTGTTTTTCTCAACTGTTTTCAAAACCGCAAGAGCCTTGTCGTATTCATTGGATTCGCAAAGGGCCTTTCCAAGCCCGAGTTGCGCATCAATGGTAAACGCACCGTTGGGATATTCCGCCAGTAGTTGATTAAATGTCTCAATCGCCTGTGTTAACCGGTGTTGCCGATTATATATGCAGCCCAGTTCATAGAGAGCCATTGGCCTGCCCGGATGATTAACATGGTGCTTCAGAACCAGCTCGAAAAATCCCTGTGCTTCGGCAAAGTTTTTCAGGGCCACATATATTTTTCCCAGGGTCAACATGGCGTAAGGGACATATCGCGAATCCGGAAAATAACTGATGGCATCCTGAAAATAATTCACCGCCTCAAGATAAATCTTCTCCCGGCCGTCGTCGTTTAGCTTGTAAAGCAGATAGGCCTGCAGGAAATAAAAACTTTCCTGACAATCTTGCATGCCCTTGGGATCAAAATGCCGGCCGAGCAGCGCGTAGGATTCCCGCCATTTTTTTTCCCGGCACAGGGAGAGGGTTTGTGACAAAACCTTCGATTGTCCGCAACGGTCCGACTGCATCTCAGATAACAGATTGTCGAGACCATCCGCATTTTCGCTTCGGCCGTTCTTTTTTGGCTCTATTGCAGCGGGCTTGATATCAACTGCTTGCGCCGTCTGCGTTTCAACCGGATCCATCGCTGTTTTTTCGGGTGATTTTAGCGGCTTCGGGCCAGGCTTGGCCGTTGCTTGGGACGTAACTACATTTGCAGCGGCTTTCTTTTGATATTTGGCGTGCTTTATGGGGTCCGGACCGGAAAGCATTTGTTTTACCGGCACCAGCCGCACAAACAATTTGGGGGAGTTGCCAACCCATTTTGCCTGAATATTCGCAATATCATTTCGGGTTTGAAACAGCAGGGCAACGACATTATTCGGCCGCCGGTCAATCTGCATCTGTTTAACCATATGCGACCCTTTGCCGGATTTGCGAACCTTTTCCGGTAATGTCGTTTTTTGAAAGGCAATGAGCACTTCCCGGGCGTCCATTTGAACTGTCTTAAAGGCGGTTTTGCCATTGAGATGTATCTCAATGACATTCGGTGAATCACCCAGGTGAACCTGCGTCACGGTCGTTACAGCTATCACCGGGGATGGCATCAGCAAAAGCGCAAAGAGAAACCATCCCAACTTTAATTTTTGATGATGAAAAATCGTTGCCGAAAAGCGCATGGACAAAGGTCTCCCTATCGGTTCATCTCATATGCGATTGCCACCTTTTTATAGGCAAGTCGCAAATATCCACTATTGATCATTGCATTGGACAGCAAACAATGTGCCAAAACCCAATCTTGAAAAAAAAATTAGGCCCAATCGTTCAGAGGGATCCTTCGAAAGAATCGGCAAGACGCTATAAACAAACGGTTATCAAGCTTTTATGGAAAATGAGCGAAAACCGGCTCCCCGGCGGAAAAATTCTGGTGGGTCCGCATAAGTGGTTCCCCGCCGGCGCTTTGAAAATGTAAAATCACCGATACCCAACGTTATTCGTCAATAATTTGACAATGGGCAATTAAAAAATGCATCCGAATGTTTGTGGCGGATTTTATACAATGGATTTTTTTGGGATTCGATTTTCGAAATTGTCGGAGGGAAGGGGGTTAACCGTCCAGTTGAAGCCGTTTGATTTTTTCCACCAGGGTGGTGCGATTCATCCGAAGCCGCTCGGCGGCTTTGGCCTTGTTGCCATTGGTTTCCTTCAAGGCACTCACGATGAGCGATTTCTGAAATTGTTCCACCGCATCGCTAAAACCAAGCCCTGTCTCAAACACCAGGTCCGCCGGGGCCATCCGGGCCCCGTTATCCCCCCTGATCTGTTTCGGCAGGTCCGCCACTTCAATCACCTCCCCCTCGACCAACACAGCCAGCCGCTCCATCATATTCTCCAACTCCCGGACATTTCCCGGCCAATCATAGGCGACCAAGGCTTCCATGGTCTCATCGGAGAAAGTTTTCATGCGCCGAAGATCACCCCGGCGGCGGCCACCCATTCGTTTGAGGAAAAAAGTGATCAACAGCGGAATGTCTGTTTTTCTGTTTCGAAGGGGGGGCACCCGAATGGGTATGACATTCAACCGGTAATAGAGGTCTTCGCGAAACTGCCCGTCCTCTATGGCCGCCTTCAGGTCCTTATTGGTTGCGGCAAGCACTCGGATATCCACCTGAATCGAACGGGTGCTGCCCACCCGTTCAAAATTCTGCTCCTGGAGCACCCGCAAGAGTTTCACCTGAAGATCCGGGCTCATGTCACCGATTTCATCGAGAAAGATGGTGCCACCATTGGCCATTTCAAATCGGCCAAGACGGGTGCGGTGTGCACCGGTAAACGCGCCCTTTTCATGGCCGAACAATTCACTTTCCAATAGCTCCCGGGGAATTGCCCCACAGTTGATCGTCACCATGGGCAGATCACATCTGTCGCTGTTTAGTTGAATGGCCCGGGCAATGAGCTCCTTTCCGGTCCCACTTTCTCCGGTAATCAACACGGTGCTATCGACCATAGAGACTTTTTCAATGGTTCGAAAGACCTTTTTCATTTCTGCACTTTCACCCACCAGATCACCGAATTTGTAACCGGGAGCGCGGTCTTCCTTACGGCGCCTGGGCAAAGGAAGGCGTTTTGTTTCGAAGGCTTTTTCAATGGCGGTTTTTATGTCATCCGGATCATCGACCGTTGTCAGATAGTCAAATGCACCCTGCCGAATGGCTTTCACGGACGCACGATATGACGCTTCCTTTGCGTATATGAGGCACGGCATTGACGGGCAGCGGGTCTTGACGTGCTCGAGAATGGATACGGGCATCGCCTCACCGGCGGCATAATCGGTGATGATCATATCCACTGCATTGCTATTTATCAGTTCCAAGGCCAGTTCGCGGTCTCGGACCCATTCAACGTAATAGTCTTTTTCATCTTCTAAAAGCTCGGTCAGAAAGTTGACCACTTCCGGTTCATGATCAACAACGAGTATCTTCGGCATATGGCCCTCTATGGTGTGTGTGCTTTTAACCGGCGGCTGATGCAATCTGGAAATATCGTGTTAGGGAAGCAATATACCCGGGGTGACATTTGGAGTCAATCAATGTTTTTTATTCAACGGTAGGGTTATCATCATTGTCCAAGGCTTCCCGAATCGCCTTTCGTTGCTGATAGAATGAATAGGCAATCAGTTTTTCGCGTTCAGACTCGCTGATGAACTTAAAATCGACGGCGATTTCATACACCGTTTCATCATCTTTCATGGTTGGCGTCACACGGGAGATTTCCCCATATGCCTTAAGAGGACCCATGCTGTATCCAGGCATGTTGAGTGTCACCTGAACCAGCTGCCCCACCTCCCAGGGTTCGCTGATCAGCAGGCTGACCCCCGCACCACTGACGTCTTTCGTCTCGCCCACCACAGCGACATCGGACTCTTGTTGTTCACCATCCAATTTCTGGAGGATACGGTTGAGCTTGTCATCGATTTTAATCAACCATTCGGTTAAGTAGATCAGGTTACGATCCGTCGTCGAATCTGCTGATTCGCTTCTGACCAGGGCAACCGGATCCGTCCGATCCGCAGCCGTTTGAATAGCTGTTATTTGATCAAACTCTTCTCGGGTGATGGGTTTGACTCTGACCGAGGTCGACAGTACGGCACGCACATATTCCCGTCTTTCATCGCTATCCTTTTGAGTCATCTCACACGCCCCCTTTCGCAACTTGTCGGTCGGAAAACCGTCACCGGTCGGAAGACCGTCATCGGTCGGTGTTCTCATTCACCTGCCAGGCGTTATATCACTTGGGCGCGCGGCTGTAAACCGGGAAAAAAATTAAGCCTCCGGCCTTATCTCACCGTCTCGAACCAGTTTGAAAAACGCCTCGCTGACTTTCGGGTCGAACTGGGTACCGGTTGCGTCCCTTATGATATCGATAATCTTGCTCATGTCCATTCGGTTCCGATAAGCCCGGTCCGAGGCCATGGCATCAAAGGCATCGGCAACAGAAAGGATGCGAGCCAGCATCGGGATTGCGTCTTGTTTCAACCCGTTCGGATATCCCGAACCGTCAAACCACTCATGGTGACATCGAATAATCTCCTGCTCTTGCCCCCACATTCCCAATCGCCCGATGATGTCCGCGCCCAGGTTCGGATGTTCCTTAATTTTTTCATATTCACTTGACGTCAATTTTCCAGGCTTCAACAATATTTTATCCGGAATACCGATCTTGCCGATATCGTGCAATGGACCGGCAAATTTGAGCGTATCAAGCTCTTCGGAGCTGCAGTTGAGTTCTCTGCCGAGGAGAAGCGACACATCGGTCACCCGGCTTGAATGCTGCTGTGTGTACGGGTCCCGTAATTCGATGGCCCTGACAAAGGCGTAGAGCGTCGAAAACAGGTTCTCGTATATATTTTCATACAGAGCCATATTTTCAATGGAGTGGGAGGCATTTCTGGTTAAAAAGGATAGATAATACAGGTCCTTTTTTGAAAACTGTTTCCGATCGGTTGTGATGGCCGTCGTAAGCACGCCGAAGGTCTTTTCACGAATTTTAATGGGAACGATCAAGCTGGAATGGATGTTTTCCGGCAGCTGCTTGCCATTGTTTTGCGAAATCAAGAGTGGAATTTGATCGGTGGCGATTTCCAACACAAGCCGCTCCATGTCTGAATCAAGCTCGTCGCCGACCGCTGCGCCTGAAGCGGCCTCCGTTTCGGAGGCCCCACCGCCGTTTCCGGCCCGGGCTGTCGCAGCATGTGCCACAATGATTGGTTTTTGGTCCGCATCATTGATAATGGAAAACTGCGATTCATCCGCACCGCAAATATCGTTGGCCATATCCACGAGCTTTCGAAAAACGTCCTCGTTGCTATTGACGGTGCTCAGATCGCTCAAAATCTTTTCCAGGATCCTGAGTCCCTCAACCTTGTACTGCAATTCCTGGTTCAGCTCTTCAAGCCGTGCCTTGCTTTCCAATTCTTTTTTCAGAAGGACATTTTCCACAAACAGCTCTCGTTCTCTGAACACACGCTGGAGGCACAGCTCCATCTGGTTCAGACTCACCGGCTTGATGAGGAAATCAACCACCCCGTTTCGGATGGTTTTGATGGTTGAATCAAGGGACGGGTAACCGGTCATGACGATTACTGGAATGGTGCTGTCGCTGAGCCGAATCTGCTCAGCGAGCTCAATACCATCCATCTCCGGCATGTTGATGTCCGTGAAACAGCAATCGATTTTTTCCTGTCCCAGGATCCGCATTGCCTCGATACCATTCTGAGCGGTTAAGACCGGATACCCTTTTTGCTCGAAATATTCTTTTGCGATATCCAGTATGTTTTCTTCATCATCCACAAACAAGATTTTAGGGGGTTCTGAATCTGCCATTTGAATGCTTTTCCGAAAAGGTTCAGGTTTCACGGTCTACAGACCGTTTTAATCCGATGAATCACAAGTTCTATATCGGATTTTCCCCAGCATACTTTAACCGAGAGCCCTCAGTATCGATTATCGTTTTCGGAAATGCACCGGAAATGCATTAGATAATTGACATCCACATTGCCGCCAAGACGGTATTTTCGGGCAAAGGGATTGTATTGCATTCCGGTGAGATGTGCAGGTACCAAACCAACTGTCCGCCCCCATTGGTCAAGTTCAGCTGGTTTGATGAATTTTCGGTACGTGTGGGTTCCCCGTGGTAGGAGTCTAAGCAGGTATTCGGCACCGATAATGGCAAAAAGCAGGGATTTTGGATTTCGATTGAGTGTCGCAAATATCACATCTCCACCCGGTCGAACGAGTTTCCGGCAAGCATTGACGACGCTGGCCGGATTGGGTACATGCTCCAGCAATTCCAGGCAAACCACCACGTCATATGCACGCGGATGCTTTTGTGAAAAGGCTTCGGCCGTACCTTGATAATAGTCAACGTGCAAACCCGAACCCTTTAAATGGGCTCTGGCAACGGCGAGCGCTTCGAGCCCCATGTCGATTCCGGTTACGCGAGCGCCCTCGGCTGCCATGGCTTCAGATAATATTCCGCCACCGCATCCCACGTCGACGACTCGCTTGGCTTTTAATCCTGCGTGCCGGTTAATATAGTCAAGCCGCAGCGGATTAATATCATGCAGGGACTTGAGTACGCCGGATCGATCCCACCAATGGCGGGCCATCTCATTAAATTTCAACAGCTCCGATGGGTCGGTATTTTCGGTTGGTTCCATGTGGGACAAATCCCATTGGTTAATCGGAGAAAACGCTTGACTATTACCGGCAGCATGGTATTGGTTTGGGAAACAAACCAGATTTCAGGTAATTATAACAATGAAACCATCTGCTGTCATTAACAACCTCCTTGGCCTTCTACTTGTCCTTGTCGTCGTCGACGGCAACCGGTTGGATGGTTGATAATGGCATAACCTGATCAAGAAAAAAACAAAAACCGCCATCAACCATCCAGGTTGATGGCGGTTTTTTTATTTTAATCCCAATGGAGGACTCAACCATGCAAATGTCAGGTGCAAAAATTCTGCTTCATGCATTACAGGCTGAAGGGGTCGACACGATTTTCGGATATCCCGGCGGCGTCATCATCGACATCTACGACGAAATGCAAGACTGGGATATCCGCCATATCCTCGTTCGCCACGAACAAGGTGCAGTCCATGCAGCCGATGGATATGCCAGAGCAACCGGAACGGTCGGCGTATGCCTGGTAACTTCGGGTCCAGGGGCCACAAACACCGTCACCGGCCTGGCATCAGCATTTATGGACTCCATTCCGGTTGTCATCATCAGCGGCCAGGTTCCCACCGGGCTGATTGGAAATGATGCGTTTCAGGAAGTCGATATTGTGGGCATCACCCGACCGTGCACCAAGCACAACTACCTGGTGGCCCGAATCGAAGACCTGGCCAGGGTGATCAAAGAAGCGTTCCATGTGGCAAGATCCGGCAGACCCGGACCGGTACTCATCGATCTACCCAAAAACGTTACCCAGGAAACTATCGAATACAAAGAACAGGCACCGGTGCACCTTCGCTCCTACAAGCCGACGTACACACCCCATAAACGCCAGCTTTCCAAGGTAGTGGGTTCCGGTTACGGCAACCCTGATGGGATTGGGCGCATTTTCAGGTACCGATCCGCTCTGGCTGGGCATGCTTGGCATGCACGGCACCTATCGGGCGAATATGGTCACCAGCGAATGTGATCTGATGATCGCAATCGGCGCCCGGTTCGACGATCGGGTGACCGGAAGAACCGACGTGTTTGCCTCCCAGGCGAATATCGTTCACATTGATATCGATCCAACGTCCATTCAAAAAAATGTATCGGTTTCAACGCCGGTGGTGGGCGACTGTAAAATCACCCTCTCCGAGCTCAACCGGATGCTTGACGTTTCCCAAATTCGGTATGCGCCGTCGGATCGTCGCCAGTGGTTTGACCAGATCGAAGAGTGGAAAAGCACGATGCCCCTAGCCTATACCCAGAGCAATGTTATCAAGCCTCAATTTGTCATCGAGCAACTCTATGATCTAACGCGGGGCAATGCCATCATCACAACGGATGTGGGTCAGCACCAGATGTTCACCGCCCAGTATTACCATTTCAACCAACCCAATCATTTTATCACATCCGGTGGATTGGGAGCCATGGGTTTCGGTCTACCGGCGGCAATCGGTGCCCAGCTCGGCTGTCCAGGCAAACAGGTAATCGCCATCTCCGGAGACGGCAGCATTCAAATGAATATACAGGAACTGGCAACGGCCGTTCAATTCTGCCTGCCCATAAAAATCGTTATCCTGAACAATCGATATCTGGGCATGGTCCGCCAGCTTCAAGAGGTGTTCTGCGAAAAGCGCTATGCGTATACCCAGATGGATCATGCACCCGATTTTATCAAGCTGGCTCAGGCCTATGGCGCAACTGGATTACGGGCAACAAAACCTGAAGAAGTCAAACCGATCCTTGAAAAAGGTCTGGCGGAACCGGGTACGGTCATCATGGACTTTGTCGTGGAAAAAGAGGAAAGTGTCTACCCCATGGTGCCGGCCGGAAAGGCTGTTACAGAGATGCTGATTGCTTAGAATTATAGAAAGGAAATAAGTTATATGGAACAGAATCGCTATGTATTGTCACTTCTCGTGGATAATGAGGCGGGTGTCCTGTCGCGCGTCGTGGGATTGTTCAGTGGCCGGGGCTATAACATCGAAAGTCTTTGTGTTGCCGAAACCATGGAGGAAAACGTATCGCGAATCACCCTGGCAACCCAGGGGGATGAGGCGATCCTGGAACAGATAAAAAAGCAACTCAATAAGCTCATCAATGTGATCAAGGTACATACCCTGACCGGATCGGAGTATGTGGAAAGGGAACTGGCGCTTCTCAAGATAAGCGCCAAGGCCCAGCACCGGGCGGAAATACTACGGGTCGTGGATATCTTCCGCTGCAAGGTCGTCGATGTTGGGCATGATCATTACACCATCGAAGTGACCGGCAGCAAAGAAAAACTCGACGCCATCCTGAGCCTGTTAAAGCCCATGGGAATCAAGGAAATCGCGAAAACCGGTGTCATCGCATTATATCGCGAACCCAAATAGGTGGGTTTTAGTCGCCCTGCTCCGCCATATAATCATCATACATGCTCTCGAGCTTCAACTTGTGCTTCGCCTCTTCCTGGCACAGCATTTTAAAGACCTTCTTGTACGACGGTTGTTCCGTTTGTTTGAGCATATCGTTGTACAGGGCAAGGGCTTTTTCTTCCTTCTTGATGGCAAGATGAAGCATCTCCCGATAACCCATCCCCCGCTCATACTTGATGTCCACGAGGAAATTGCTTCGTTTCATGTCCGGAATCCACTCAAAATTGTATTCCGAAAGATCTTCTTCACCAATATTTATCAGCATGTCGACATGTTTCTGCTCTTCCTTGGCAAAATCTTTAAACATTTCCTTGGACCCGGAGAAGGGCTCCATTTCGCTGAGTTCTGCATAAAATTCAACGGCTTCCTTTTCCCGTGCAATTGCAAAGTCAATGATGTCCTGCAGTTTTTCAAATTCCATTTTATGCTCCTTTTTAATACGACTATGACCTATAGTCCCCCTCACATGACTTGATACCATCTCTATAATATATGGGTAAAAGAGTATCAGTTCATATGGGGATATCTATAATTCCATTGAACCGATCAGGTCCGACATTCGACCCATTCCCATTTCGACCAGATATGACTCAATGCCGTTGACAATTTCCAGCGTGGCCCGGGGGTTTATAAAATTGGCCGTACCGACCTGAATTGCCGTGGCACCGGCAATGAAAAATTCCAGGGCGTCCTGGGCATTCATGATGCCGCCCATACCGATCACCGGCACGGAAACCGCCTGGGCCGTCTGCCAGACCATGCGCACTGCCACCGGTTTGATGGCCGGCCCCGAAAGGCCGCCCGTCACGTTGGCCAGTTTGGGCCGCCGGGTGTGCACATCGATGGCCATGCCGGTAATGGTGTTGATCAACGAGACGGCATCGGCACCCGCGGCTTCAACACTTCGAGCAATTTCCGTGATGTCCGTGACATTGGGCGACAGTTTTACGATAACCGGCTTTTGGGTTCGGGATCGAACTTCGCCCACCACCTCACTTGCCGATGCGGCGCAAACGCCGAAGGCAACTCCCCCCTCTTTCACGTTGGGGCAAGAGATGTTGACCTCGATCGCCGCCACTCCGTCAACCGAATCGAGTCTTTCCGCAAGCTGGGCGTATTCGCCCATGGTCTTTCCATATATATTTACGATAGTGGGTGTCGGAATCTTCTTTAAAAACGGTAATTTTTCGTTGACAAACGCCTCAAGCCCCACATTTTCTAGCCCAATGGCGTTGAGCATACCGCAGGCCGTTTCAACGATTCGCGGTGGTGGATTTCCTTTAGACGGTTCAAGGGAAATCCCCTTGACGACAATGGCGCCCAACCGATGCAGCTGGGTCAGATTTTCAAATTCCTGCCCATACCCGAATGTACCCGAGGCGGTCATCACCGGATTTTTCAATACCAGGCCGCCGATATCAACACCCAAGTCAGGTTTGTCCATCATGGTATTCTTTCTCATAACCGGTGCCATGCAATAGCTGAATCGCAGCAGCATGGGAAATGAATTAACGGTTAACTGATTCGAATTAACATGATTTTCAAATTAGGTCCATACCATTATACGGAAGATCTTGTGGAAACCGGCAACTGGGTCCGTCCTCGGCTCTGGGGCTTTGCCCCGGTCCTGCCCGTATGGTCCCTATCCAAGGGAAGATGGCGCGTGGCCGGCAAAAAACAATAAGAGGGACGTTCATGCATATATGCATTGCTAAATCATTTCCATCATGATATCGCAAGTATACCATGCCGAGACAATCAAGAATAGACGCGCCGGGTGCCTTGCACCACATCATCTCAAGAGGAATAGAAAAACACCGTATATACGAAGATGCTGCAGACAGGGAAAACTTCCTCGATCGGTTGGGTAATATCCTTACGGAAACTCAGACACCCTGTTACGCGTGGGCGCTTATTCCGAATCACTTTCACCTTCTATTGAAAACCGGTGAGGTACCGGTGACCACCGTGATGCGCCGGCTTTTGACCGGGCACGCAATTCACTTCAATCGCCGTCACAAGAGACACGGGCATCTGTTTCAAAACCGATACAAGTCCATCCTTTGCCAGCAAGACGCTTATCTGCTGGTATTGGTTCGATACATCCACCTCAATCCGATACGGGCCGGGTTGGCATCGAATCTCGCTGAGCTGGACGCATTTCCCTACAGCGGCCACAGTTGTTTGATGGGATATGAAACAAATCCGTGGCAGGATGTGAAAACCGTTTTTAATTACTTCGGAAACAAAAAAAGCAAGGCCCGTAGCCAGTATCAGGAATACATTCACAAAGGTATTTCTGATGA
This sequence comes from Deltaproteobacteria bacterium, assembly GCA_019310865.1. The sequence goes on from JAFDDL010000021.1 coordinate 19,183, forward strand.
TAATGCGCAGGCGTTTTCCGGCGGCGGTCTGATTCGAAGCGTCGGGGGATGGCAAGTTCTAAAGTCTCTGCGTCGCAGCGGTGTCCATGTCCATAGCGATGAACGCATACTAGGCGACAATGACTTTGTTCAAGCCGTGCTGAAAGATTCGGCAGAACAAATGGATCGAAAGCATGCGCTCGTACCAAAAGATATGGATTTTGAAGCCGTGGGCGCCCGTGTAAGCCAAATTTTCAATCTACCCATTGGTCGGATATTGAATGCGACTCGTCAGCCGGATCGTGTTACAGCGCGAAGCGTATTGGCCTACTGGGCAGTTCGGAAAATCGGCATGACAACAACCGGAGTTGGCAAGAAACTCGGCCTGAGCCAGTCGGCTACCAGCCGCGCTGTTCAGCGAGGTGAGCGCATCGTTGATCAGAAAAAACTGTGCCTTGTAAACGAACCAGAAAAAACTGGCTGAATTAAGGTTAATAGGCGACTTATGCATTTCCGGAGCCTTCGCTTTCCTGCATGAACGTCCTAATCCCAAAGCTTATAAGCGAGTTATGCATTTATGCATGAACGTCCCCCAAAACTCGGCAAAAAACAAGTGAAGAAGGATTGACAAACCGTGAAACCCATCCCAAATCATGGTTCCAATGACTGTTTTGGCTGCGGCGCGAATAATCCCCATGGGCTCCAGATGGATTTTTTTACCGACGGCGACACGGTGCATTCAACCGTTATCGTGCCGGCGCACCTTAGTGGGTGGAACCAGGTGACCCACGGCGGTGTGGTTTCCACGATTTTAGATGAGATCATGGCTTGGGGCGCCATTTACCTGCTCAAGCGCATCACCCTGACCAAGTCCATGTCCATCGAGTATCTGAAAGCAGTTCCGGTGGATGAGGAACTCAAGGTGACCGGCCGGGTGCTGGAAAAGATAAACAGACGCGACGTTCGCATGGAAGGACTGCTGACAAACAGCAAGGGGGCACTTTTGGCAAAATCCATCGGAACCTTTGCCATGTTCGATCCACCGGTGGCGAAACGACTGGGCATCATGAATGAGTGGGACATCGAACATTTCTTCAAGCCGATTTTAGAGCTTTAAGAAACTTTATTGGCCATTCTCCCTTTATCGACAATGTCGATATTCCCGTATTACGCTATAATAGTCAATAATTACAATTTGATATTTGTCTTTCACTAATTGGCTGTTACACCCCAACGCTCCGCAATAGTGTTTAATCCATCTTCATCAATTGGATCGACTGACCATCCGTTTGCAAAGCTAATATCTGAAGATTCCGGTAGCTTTTCCTTTGTCAGCTCACGGATCCTTATTCTGCTAGGTAATGCCGCCGCTTCACCTACAAAAATGGTTTCACGTCTTGTAAGTGACGAGATTATTTTTGTTAGGCCAATCAAGCTGTCAGGGAGAAACCTGGCAACATGTTCCTGATCGCTTGCATTGCTGAGCCTCATCACAAACCAACTATTGCATTGTGATAACACAGTGCTCTCAACATCAGATGGTCGCTGTGACACAAGCATGAGGCCTAATCCATATTTTCTGCCCTCTTTGGCAATCCTTCGAATAGCTTCCTGGGCCTCCTTGTATTGAGCCTCTCCATGGTTTGGGACATATCGATGTGCCTCTTCACAGATAAATAAAACTGGATCCCTCGCCCTTTCGTCTTTAGTTTGCCAAAGCTTGTATTGAAACAAAAGCCTTGCGATAACAGCCGTCAATGGACCGGCAACCTCATTTGGCAGTCCTGATATATCGACAACTCTTATATCCTGTTTTGATCCGTCAGCTTGCCCTCCTACAAATTGTGATAAAACAGTTTGTATTGAAGGAGCATTCGTATCATATTCCTTTAGAAGAAAGGAGAGTTGTGGATTAGCTCGGAGGACTCTAATTTTATTTAATATGCCCTCGATCCGTTTTCGAGTTGAATCAGATGCTGCAAGAGAATCTTTTTTGTCAGGTTTTCGCCCTTGTATTTTATCAATATGTGTTATGAAATCTCCAAGTCTAAATGGAACCGGTTTATCTTTATCAAATGCAAGCTTTTCATCTTCAGTGTATCCATTAGATAGATCAGGTTCAGCTCTTCCATTTGGGTCCTCTCCTAAGCTGGCAACAATACCTCTTTCCACCATTCGAGCGTAATTCAAGGCATCATAAACGATGTTGTTCTGAGCGGTTGCTTCATGTTCTGTCATTCCAATAACCAAAGAACGGAATTCATCACTGGACATCAGCCAATAAGGTAATTTAAGCTGGAATGCATCACCGCCCGTGGATGATGCTTCTGTATAGGCCTTGAATACCCTTGCCCTGTCACCAAATGCTTTTGCGTATTCTCCATGAGGATCTATAAGAACAATTCGCGGCCTAAGTTTTGTGCCAGATGCCGTAGAGTGATCAAGAATTGAGTGTAAAATCGCCGCAACTGTTCCTGATTTCCCAGCACCCGTTGAACCTAAAACCGCGCAGTGATGCCCGAATAACTTGTCTATATCGGCGCGGCAAATCGCGTTTGATCCCCCCACATAATGCCCGATCGGAACCAGAGGAGTTGTTGCTCCTTCTTCTAAAGTTGTCTCTGCACTCAAATACAAGTGTTCCAGCTCATCATTCGTCGTAAGGTACACTGCCTGCAAAGGAAGTGGATAGGTTTCAACACCTCGAGTAAATTTTAACTTATTCTTTGTCGTTTCCCATCGGCCCTGCCCAAAAAGGTCAGCTTCTAGCACTCGGGAATCATCAGATGGGGATATTGGTGGCTGTCCATCCTCCAAAACAATATCTGAGCGCATTCTTAACATCCTGACATAAGCGAAAAGGATCCGCCTACCGAAATGTATTTTGATAATACTTGCCATTTGTCCGATTGGATATACACGCCCCTTGATCGTCCTTGTTAGATCATTTAGATCCCCGTCAAGCTCAACACGGATTGATGTCCCGTTTACCTCAAGTATCTTTCCTATTCGCAATTCCTCTACTAATTTAAAGGGAATCATAAGCTTGCCTCATTTAAAAGGAAGTCGGTTAAGCCGTTAAATGTCCACCAATTTATCTCGTCGCCACTATAATTCTGCCGTTCCGGCCCCCCATTATAGATACCATGTTGAGTCGCAATAAAAATTTTCTTACATATCAATTTATTGGACATCCATTCATTGAGTATCTCTGAAAGCCCGGTTGCCTTTTCTTTTGAAAAAATCAAAAGAGTAGTTTTATTTTTTGGACTTTGAAGAGCTGCTAATATTTCTGAATTGATGTGTGCATCACCGAAACTGTGTCCACATGATACCAAAATATTGTCTTCGGTTCTTGCAAGCGCTTTTCTGAATCTGCCTAGTAAAACTGCAAATGGATCTTTCTGAGCTTCCACGTATTTCTTTGCTTGGGGGTAAATAAGTATTTGAGAGGGGTTATTGAGATACTTCGCACCATATCTACTCCGAATCAAACCAAATTCTTCATCATGATACCAATCAACAGACCCATGAAGTTTGTGCACTTTATAATGGTTTCTATTACCGTATCTTGAGGTTTCGAACTCCTGATTGGGATTCCAGTAGGCCATGGCGCCACCAGAAAATCCATCGACAGCTAATTTTCTCTCAAGTCCGAGTGCATCCTCAATCAAGGTATCATAATTTGATGTAAAAAATGAAATCCTTGAACGTCTCTCAAGATTTGCACGTCCACCAAATAAAGCTTTAAGAAACCGGCGATGATGCTCTATTTCCACAATTGGATCTTCTTGAGTCCCAATTTTTTCAGAAATGCCTAATCCATGATTTTCAGATCGATAACCATAGCGAATCGTCGTACCAATAAATTTGATCAATGCCGTGTATAGCTTATGCAACTGTTCCTTCGTATAACAAACTCCAGTAGCATAGCACTGCTTTGATGCAGAACGCTCAGCAAGTGCAATCATATCACTAATGTGGCTTAAAATGTGCTCTATGTGGCACTCTGTTGGCAAGTCCTCTTTCAAAGATTTATATATATCCTTGCTTGTTTCGGACTCTTCCTCATTAACGAGAACCTCTACACGTTTTGTTAGGTCATACATTAGAGGAATGTTGGATTCAAAGCTCACACCAGCACCAAAAAACCAATTTTGCACAGAAGAATCCAATAGCTTTTGAAGCTGATCAATCAGTTCATCAAATGTTTCCATTATTTTTCCCTATCAATAAGCTGATCAGATTGTTAAAATAGGCAGAATTTATAAATGTCATTTTAGTAGCTCGTATCTGAAAGAAAAATGATAATCATCGGAATATTATTCAACCCCCAGTGCCTTATATGCTGCATCCACAGGATCAGAATAAAAGCTAGTCTGGAATTTGGCAAATAATTCACCAGGAATCGACGGTATATCGCCGACACTGCTCATGGGGATGAGAATTTTTTTTGCACCTGAATCAAACGAGACTTGGAGAATTTCGGCCAGGTTGGATGCCGAAACAATTGTTCCGCCTAAACTCATATCGCCAAGCACAACCATCTGGCTGCGCAGTGATTTCCCCATTAAGCCGGAGCAAAAAGCTATGAAGCTGCATAACGTCAACGCAGTTGCTGCTCCAGTATTCTGGATTTCCACGATATGTAAATGGTAATCCTGATCACCGACCTTGCTCATTGCACTGACCCTTGAGATATTGGCTTTGAAATAATCAAAGGCAATTTTGATGGCTTCTTTGGTTTTGGTGTTTGCCCCTGATCCGGAAATGGAAAGCTTGCCGTTGCCTCCGGTTACCTGAAGCTCTAGTCGGTATAGCCCCAGGTGGCCGCTTGTTCCCATGGTTACCGTGTGCATGGTTCCTGGATTCATAGGCCCCTCCGGAATTAGCGAGGCGCCCCCGTGTTCGGGTACACTGACGAATTTCTCTTCCAGGGTTTCATTATCAATGTAGCTGAAATGGACATCGTAGAACTCCATGCCACCGATTTTCTTGAGCTGTTCTTTAACACGTCTGCGGCTTTCAAGAGCATATACAAAGCTGCGTTCAACGACATCTTTATCAAATTCACCAT
>JAFDDL010000435.1 GCA_019310865.1 Deltaproteobacteria bacterium
GTCGATCAAACCATAGACACTGTTGAAAAAGTCCTGGGTGGTTTAAATTGAAGGAAAAATCCGATATGGGGGAAAAATGGCGACTAATATAGATTATCTATTCAATCCGGATTCTGTGGCCTTGATTGGCGCGTCGAATGACCCGCTTAAATGGGGCAATTGGATGGCGAAGCGTGTAATCGAGAGTGATTATAAAGGAGACCTGTACTTAATAAATGCCAAGGGAGGCATCGTTTGTGGAAGGGAAACGGTAAAGAAAATATCTGATATTGCAGATGCGGTGGATATCGCCATTATTGGTATACCGGCAAGGTTTGTACCCGATACGGTTAAAGATTGTGTAGCAAAGGGCGTTAAGGGAATTATCATTGTCACGGCCGGTTTTGGCGAGACAGGAGAAGCGGGTCGAGACGTTGAAAGGAAATTACTGGAAACCGTTCGCAAGGGTGGGGCGAGAATAGTTGGCCAGAATTGTTTGGGGATATATAATGCTTCCGCTGGGTTAAATACAACTGTTATCGAGCTCCCTAAGGGTTTCTTTGGCTTTCTATCCCAAAGTGGTAATTTTGCACTGGACTTGAATTATAATGTAAAGAAACGTGGATTCGGATACAGCAAGTGGGCAAGCTATGGCAATCAGATCGATATATCCACATACGAGTATTTGGATTATTTAAAGGAGGACCCGGAAACCAAAGTGATCCTTTTGTATATAGAAGGATTATACAAGGGAACAGAAATGGCCGGCAGGGAATTTTTGAAAGTAGCCAAAGCGGCTTCAAAAAAGAAGCCTCTGGTCGCCATAAAAATCGGTACCAGTTCCGCCGGTATACGATCTGCCGCTTCCCATACCGGCTCCATAGCGGGCAGCAATGAGATATACGATGCCGCTTTTATACAGGCAGGTATCATTAGAGTAGATAATTCATCTGATTTATTAGATGTTGGAGAGGCATTGGGCAAATGCCCGCTTCCCGGAGGCAATAGAGTCGCCATTCTGACCGATGGTGGCGGGCATGGGACAATGGCCTGTGATGCTGCCGAGAAGTACGGATTATCCGTCCCGGTATTATCAACCGAGACCCAGGAGAAATTAACGGAAATATTACCGCCCCAGGCATCAACCAAGAACCCCGTGGATTTCGCCGGCGGTGCGGAAGCGGATCTGTGGAATTTTGTCAGATGCTCTGAGATTCTGATCCGGGACGACGGCATCGACGCGCTGGTAATTGTCGGGCAATATGGTGGCTATGGGATAGTTGTAGCTGAGGAGCTCATTGATTTGGAAGAGAAAGTTGCCGTTGCATTGGCGCAGCTTGTCGGCCAATATGGTAAACCGGTTATAAACCATACGATGTTTGAGCCGGATAAACCAAAAGCTTTGCAGATCTTGAGCCAAAATGGTATTCCGGTATACCCTGTTGTTGAAAAAGCCATGAGATGTATGGGGGCTTTAGCACAGTACAAGGCATTCCTTGACAAAATGGCGCAACAGGAAAACGAAGCACCTCTTGACTTGCCCAGTGATAGAATAAGCAACGTTGAAAACATTATCAAGATTGCCACAGGGGATGGCCGTCGCAATTTATTGGAAACGGAAGCCAGAGACATACTCAAAGCCTATGGCATCCCCATGTCTGATTATGAATTGGCCGAGAGCGAGCAAGAAGCGGTGCGCATTGCTGATGAGATGGGGTATCCAGTTGCGATGAAGATCGTATCGCCTGATATTCTTCACAAATCGGATGCAGGTGGTGTCAAGTTAAATATAAAAAACAAGGACGAAATAGTAAAAGGATACAGCGAAATTATTGATAATGCAGATCTTTATAATAAAGAGGCCAAAATCCATGGAATCATGATCACACCCATGGAAGAGGAGGGCGTGGAAACAATCATCGGGATGACGACAAATGAAACGTTTGGCCCGACAATTATGTTCGGGCTTGGGGGAATATTTGTAGAAGTGTTAAAAGATGTGTGCTTCAAGGTTGCCCCTTTGAGTCGGATTGATGCCTGGGAAATGGTTAGACAGATAAAGGGATTCCCGATTCTCACAGGCGTAAGAGGACAAAAGCGCAGAGATATTGACGCCATTACCGATACGATTATGAAGGTTTCGGCACTTGCCATCGAGAATCCGCAAATAGGGGAGATCGATCTGAATCCCGTGTTTGCATTCGAGGATGGCGTGTCGGTTGTAGACGCAAGAATGATACTACGATAATTTCGAAGATAATTTCGAACTCGCGGGCAACAAAATACTGTTAGAGGTGATTCAATGAATAGAGGCGACTAGAACACGGGGAAAGGGGCAATTGATGGCAGCGGGATTTCTTCGATTCCGAAGTAATTGAATCCAAATTGAATTTTCTCCGAGAGTATCTCGGTGACCTCAAAGAATATGAATCCATTATGTTATCTTGGGAGTCGCTCTAAGGTCCCAGGGCACTGCGTAATCATTTTCGGATAAGGGGATTGCCCTTTCTACTGGTGCAAGTATTAGACCCTTTTCCACCACCATATCGGGATACCGTTGCCGAAAGGCGAAAATCCCGGAGGTGTCCCTACGACTCGGATTGCTTCCGGCTTTTGCTTCAATGGGATAAAACCTGCCGTCATGTTCGATAATGATATCGACTTCTGCCCCTCCATATGTCCGCCAATGGTACATCTTGGGTTTCGGGGATAAAAATGAGCATTGTTTTCGGACCTCGGCAACAACTGCGGTTTCGAACAAGGCTCCCCATAATGGATGGCCTCCGATTGCCATAGGGCTTGAAATGGCCTGGGCAGCGCAAGCCAGGCCGGTATCCGTTATGTATCCCTCGACAGTGTAAAAAGCTGGCTTATAGAGAATATGACGGCGGTTGGAATTTGAGACCACATAACGACAGGGTTTTTTCGGCTTAAAACGATGTTTATTGTATCGAAAAGGGAGTTTTAAGGGCTGGTGCTATGGCATTGTTTTCCGCCGAGTCGGCGGTCAGCATCCTGGACGAACTGGTTTTCTTTCAACATTTGCTCAAACTCTTCCGATGTATATGCAAAAATGTCCACCGCCAAAATGTATGTACGTCAAGGAAGACAGCCGCTTGAGTCTTAAATATTAACCATTGGTTATAAACTACTGAGCAAAGCCGCATCTATTATCTCGAAGGAAACGTTCGCATGGCGTTTGTGTAATTTAGAGCGTTGCCAGGTTTCCGACAAGTGTGCCAGCAATCGTTTTTTCTCTATGGCGGGTATGTTCTTCCACTTCACTTCCGATACGATCAACCGTTGCACCCTGTCTTCATCGCGATCGCTGCGAACCAGGTCGAACTCCAGATCTTTTTCCCAATAACGGGTTGCACCCGGGTATTGTTCGCGACAATAATCTTCAAATACCGTGGATGCATGCTCATGCAGAAGTCTGATTTTTTTCGGTTCATCGTAAGCATGCCAGCGTGTACGGTGCGGTGAATAGACACGGAACCAGAAACGAAGTGTCGGGTCTTGGATGCGGTAATATGTCCGCTTGGTTGACCGTAGACTTTCCCCGAACGGGATCTCACGTTTCAGAATGGACGCATCCAGTAATTGGCGCAGCAGGCGGGATAGATTGGTTTGTGCCGTACCCAGTCGTGCGGCCATTTGCGAAGGTTTTTCCGCGCCTCTCCCGATGGATTCCAACAGTGAAACGGCATTCAACCCTTTAATGCCCTCATCGTACAGAATGCGGGTGGGTTCCTGGTCGAGATAGGGGGAGAAACCAAAGAAAAGTTCATCCGCTAGATCTAATGCCGAAGCCTTTGGATCAACGAATTCCCAGTATTTAGGAATGCCGCCGACCAGCGAAAACCGCTCGAATGAATGGGGAGCCCCGGGCTTAAGGTGGCGGGCGGTGCAAAAAGCGCGGTAGCTCATGGGAGCCACATGCATGAGTTTGCGCGCCCGGCCATAAAGCGGGGCGGATCGGTTCAGGAACAGATCATTCATCATCCGATTACTGGAACCTGACAAAATTACCAGGCTTTCGTCGGATTTCTCGTGATCCAACCAGCGTTGTAATACACTTGGCAAAGATGGATTTGAGGCAACCAGATAGGGGAATTCATCCAGGCACAGAATCCATTTTTTATTCTTTTGCAGGTTGAGCAGTTCGAACAATTCGGCCCATGATTTCGGAACAATCGACGTTGTCATTTTGTCCTGAATATCGCGAAATACCTGCTCTATTTGAATTTCTTTGGTACTTTCAATTGCCTGGCTGTACAGGCCGTCATGTTGCTTCAGCCAGTGAGTGAGTAGCCGTGTTTTTCCAACCCGCCGCCGGCCGAATACGACCAGTAAGCCGCCCGCGGCTGCAGAAGTATCCAGCTCTTTTGTTTCCTGTTCGCGATTTGAAAACGGTAGTTTCATCTTGGCAGTGAGTATAGAGTGGTATATTATGCATGTCAAACATTATGTATATTATACATTATGCATGTCAAGCATAATTATTTGGAGGCAGCCCATGAATTAAGGGCCTATTCCTCTTGGAACCGACAACCGCTTCCATCAGTGCGTTAGAGGGGTCGAGGGGTTGTCCTTAGCACAAAACAAGAAGATTGCTCTGCTGGGTCTCTGTGTCTCTGTGGGGTCGGACCAAGGTGAATGCCTGATAATCGGTGTCTCTGTGGGGTCGGACCAAGGTGAATGCCTGATAATCAAGGATTTAGACTAAAAAAAGCCCTGTTTTCTAGGCTTAAATTGGTGTTTTTGGCATTAAAAAAGGCATTTTAAGCAAATCACTATTGGTGGCCCGGAAAACTGACTGCGGAGCGGTGAGTGGATTTTTCAAAATCAGGGTGAGGGTCACTTGTGATTGTGAAAGCAATTGACATCAACGCCGGTATGTAATAATTAAAGAATATGTATGATAACAAAGACATATCGTTGGATTCATTGCGGTTAAAAAATGAGCTTAATCCGCGCCTTGCTAAACATCGGAACGTGAAAGCGGCCTATCTTTTTGGATCCACCGTCTACGGGAAAACCAGGCTGTCAAGCGATGTAGATATTGCCGTCCGATTTACGCCTGATCTATCTGCTGAAGACTGTTTCGACCTCAGACTTCAATTAATGGATGAACTGGAAGGCTATTTCAATCGAAGTTTGGATATCGCCGGGCATATTATTTCACGCCAGGGTATGCGGGAACCCAGGGATAACAAGGACCTTTTTTCGGTTTAAAACAATGTTTCTTGTACCGAAAAGGGAGTTTTATGGATTGGTGCTATGGCGTTTGTGTAATGTAGAGCGCTGCCCCTGGTTCTATACCGAGGTCGATAGCAGCGATCCTTTTTGGCCGGTAATATTGAGGGAGTTGAAACGCACACCGATGGCAAAAAGCCCCTCATCGTCCACCACCAAGGCCTGAGAACTTTTGACTTGCGCAACAGCGCTGAAAAAGGCGGCACTGACATGGATTACCGCCTGCGGCTTCAGGTATTCCTGGCCCTTGAAGCGCAATCCCTGGGGTGAAAAATCGATCATTTTACCGGATTGTTTCCTGTTAGGCGAACGGGCATGATACCAGATAGTCTGCTCTTTTTTGATCCGCTTTGTGGCGCGGCGGCAGTCTTTATCTGTCCGGGTCTCGTTCGCAGATTCCAAGGGATTGCAGCATGCAGAGCAGTTGGAGTCGTTGTCGGTTGAGTTTCTGGCCAGCGATTGCCGACAATACGGACAGGCAACCGTTATCAGCGGTTTTTTCTCTGATTCAGCTTTCGCATTTGGGTTGATCGTGTAGTGCTTGAGCAGCTGTTTATCGTATTGTGCCCGTTTGGCGGAATGACTGAGCATTTCGTAGGCTTCATTGAGCAGCGAGGCTTCGATATGCTCTCCGCCCAGGTCGGGATGGTTGCCCAGCTCACGCATCAGTGTCAGGTAACTGGCCCGTATAATTTCTATTTCCGCATCCGGTTGCACCTGCAAAATCCGATAGTAATTTCGCCGGTTCTTCATCTTTTTTAAAATTTGAGTTTTATGATCCATTTAACTTTCACCCCACTCGCACAGGCTTCAAAGAGATTGTATTGTTTAAGATGGGAAGCAAAATACGGGCCGGTTTAAGCGTGAGCCAGAAAACACTATAAAAACAGATTGTTAAAGACCGACTGGGGCATCCATGCACAGAGATTGTGGAAATAAAGACATAGTTTCTATGGAATTGAGTATCTGCCTTTTTAACCTCGGGTGGAAACCTTGCGCTGTCCAGGGTGGCATCGTACCGGGCCGATAGAATGCCCGGCACCAGCGGTAACAGCTGATGGCTGAAAAAGACCGAGGCGTCCTTTGGCAGCTCACTGGGCAGGTTGTCCACGGCCAGCAGCACGATCCCATCACCGATATGGCCGTCTTCTATAGCCCGGGTGTCGGGCTGGATCCTGTAGGCGGGCATGCCGCTGTCTGTGGCTTTGACATTGCACTCGAAAGAGCCTTCGATATCGCAGGTAATGTCGGCGATTGCCTGGAGTTTCCGGGTGCCGCTTTCTTTCCCCAACGCTTTCAAACCGTCCCAGGTAACGAATTTTGGGTATCGTTTTTCCCAGTATACTGCATTGACCAGGATGCTGATATGCGGCAGATACGACTGAAACTTGCTTTGGAAAAGTTCCGGTGACCGGTAGTACTCATCGAGGACGAAGGGTTTGCCTTGTATATTTTCCACAAGATGTGCTTCGTGAAACACCGACAGGTAGAGGGTATGGCGGTTGCCGTTTCCGGCTGAAGGTAACGTAGAAAGCCGGTCCGGTTGGATTTCTTCCACCGGAAGACATTTGAAAATTTTCTGGGCGCCCATTGAAACATTTCCGTAGCCCAGAATACCTATTACCAGGG
>JAFDDL010000022.1 GCA_019310865.1 Deltaproteobacteria bacterium
GCGGACATGAAAGCGCAAGCTTGTCCCTCTCGTACTGTTGTACATATCATTGGAATCACCTCCCTTAAGTTATTTTGTGTCCATCCGGAAATTGGATCAATTTCTGGATGGACACTATTTAATTATAAAAAAAGGCCGGGACAATGAACCCCGACCGATTTTCGCAGGTCCCAAAAAATCTTCGGGAATATAATGACCAAAGTTTGAAATGTCAACCCGTTTTTTGGATTATTTCAAAAAGAACTTGAAACGTTTTGTGCGGTATGTTACGAGGCTCCTTTGGCTTTAGCGCTCGCAATAACGATCTAACCCACAAAGGATGTTACGGAAAATGACACCACGGAAAGAACTTAAGCTGGCATACGCACTGGCGGTGATTCTGCTTGTTGTGGGTACATTTAGCTATGCAGCGTTCCCTGCAAAAGCACCGGAGCAACCGATCCGGCTCATGTTTAAAAGCGTTGCGGGAAAAGTGATGTTTGACCACCAAACACATTTGACTGATGGCGGATACGGAATTTCCTGTCAAGATTGTCATCACCACCCCCAGGAGGAGCCCGACCTTCGCTCCTGTAGCGAATGCCACCAGATCCCGGCGGATGGCGAAATGGTTCCCACCGCCTGTCTCGATTGCCATGAATCGGATGAATTAGAAGATTCACAAATGAGCAAACGTGCCGATGCGCTGCACGGACAATGCATCGATTGTCACAAAGAGTACGATGCCGGTCCCGTGGAATGCGCCCAGTGTCATGTCCTATAAACTCATGGGGCGTTTGCTGACAACCACCTGTAAACCTTAGGTATCTTAGACGGAATAGGCTGACATATGAAAGAAAAATCATTTTGGGGGCTCACAGCGCAAAAGATCTTCTATCCGCCTGCACTGGCCATTGCTTCAGATATCAAACAGATCCCCAGTCCGAAACGGGCGACGTTTTTGGTCAAAGGCAGCCTCGATAAACAGGAAATATCCCTGCCTAAGGTGGGGGACACGGTGAAGACCGGTCAGAAACTGACTCTGTCGGTGCAAGCAGATGGGTATGCAATCTCAAGCATTACCGGTACCGTTTCCGCCATTGAACCCTATTCCGGAGATTTTGGGAAATCTTTTGTGGCCGTCACCGTGGATGCCGCCGACTCCGAATCAATGGATGATGCGTTTTCAAAGACAATCGAAGCGCCGACACCAGAAACGGCCGTGGCATATTTAAATGCGCTGCCGGGTAATCCCTCATTCGAACCGTATACGCAAGCGAATCACGGTATCCATACCATCGTGGTCACGGGTGTCGACGCCGATATGTTGGTTGACACCAATAATATTGTCGCTGCCGGACAAGCCGAGGCCATTAAAAAAGGTGTTGCCATCCTCAAGCAAATCACTGGAATCGAACAGGTACTCGTTGTCGTTCCCAGAGACCAAATTCAGGGACTCGGCTCACTGGGCGCAGAGCTTCGGGCTGTGGATGCGCAATATCCGTCCGCACTTCCCAAGTTGATCATGAAGGACGTGCTGGACATCATCGTTCCCGCCGACAAAACCGTCTTGGATACGGGTGTCGGTTTTTTCAGCGCCGAGTCTATTGCGATGCTCGGTCGAGCATTTGAAACCGGACAGACGCCGGTTATAAAAACCATAACCGTTATCCGCAAAGACGGCAGTCGAATACTCACAACGGCAAAATTGGGCACACCCATCCGGGAGATCATCTCGGCCTGCGGTGAATCTTTAAAAGAGAAGGATCGCCTGATTCTTGGCGGCCCCATGACCGGATCGGCTATCTATTCAGATGAATACCCGGTCTGCCCGGACACGGACGCCGTCATGATCCAGGACGCTTCGGACGTTTCCCTTGTGTCGGATTATCCGTGCATCAATTGCGGTGAATGCGTACGCGCATGCCCCGTAAACATTCCCGTGAATCTCCTGGTTCGTTTTCTCGAGGCGGGTGTATATGAAGAAGCAGCCGATATGTATGACTTGAATGCGTGTATTGATTGTGGTCTTTGCAGCTATGTCTGTGTGGCCAAAATTCCCATCTTTCAATATATCCGGCTGGGAAAATACGAATTGAACCGAGCCCTATCAGCGGAGGCACCGAATGATTAGTCCAAAAAAACTCATCGTTTCCCATGCGCCGTTTCGGCACAACGGAAGCAGCATTTCCCAAAGAAGTTACCATACCATCCTTGCCGCCCTGCCGGCTGCGCTGGTGGGAATGGCCCTGTTTGGAATGCCGGCTGTGGGTGTGATCTCCTTATCCATCTCGTCAGCCATCATTTGGGAGTTATTGCTCAACCGGGTCACGGGCAGACCGGTGACCATCGGGGACGGAAACGCCGCCCTGGTCGGCCTACTCTACGGAATGCTGATGCCGGCAACCATGCCCTGGTGGGCCGTTATCGTCGGCACCTTTACCGCCATCGTAATCGGAAAACAGATTTATGGCGGAATCGGCAGCAACCCATTTAATCCGGTCCTTCTGGCAGTGGCAATTCTGATGATTTCCTGGAAGGATCTGTTCGATTTTGACCAAATGCTGGTCCATTACGATTTTACATTTGCCACCGCCTATCCACTGGCCGCTCTCAAGCATTTTGGCGTATCGGCCGCCGACTTTCCCGCCGTTGACCTTCTGCTCGGCAAACAGATCGGCGGCATCGGTTCAACCTGCGGCCTGGCATTAATCGCAGGCGGCGCCTATCTGATTCTCAGGGGTTTCATTCGCTGGGAAATAACGGCATCCTTTCTGGGCGGCATACTGATAACCGCCACCTGTTTCCACATGGTCGACCCGTCACAATATGCCGGCCCCATGATTCACCTCCTGTCGGGCTATACCCTGGTCGGCGCCTTTTTTCTGGCCACTGAAGATTCTTCTTCACCGGTCAACATCCTGGCCATGTTCATTTACGGCGCATTGGGCGGCGTCATGACGATCCTCATTCGAAATGTCGGCGACTATGTAGACGGCGTGGTACTTGCGATTCTGCTGATTAACGTGGCAAATCCCCTTCTGGACAAAATTCGACCCAAAGCAATTGGAAAGGTAGTCTAAGATGAAGGAAATGATAAAAATGGTCGTGGTGCTGACCATCCTGAGCGCCTTCTCAGGTGGGCTGCTGGCAAAGCTCAAGGATGAAACCAAGGACAGGATTGAAGTGCAGGAACTGCAGCTGGTCAAAGGTCCCGCAGTCCAGACAATTCTTGACGGCGCTGAAAACGATCCGGTAACAGACCGTTTCAAAATCATGGATGGCGAAAGCGAAAGAAGCATCTTTGTGGGTGTTTTCGACGGCGTTGCCAATACCATCGCCTTTGAAGTCAAAGGCAAGGGGTATGGAGATGAAATCGGTTTGATGCTCGGCATCAATGTGAATCAGGACAAACTGGTGGGCATCGGCGTCACCACGCATAAAGAAACCCCCGGGCTCGGCGGAAATGCCAAGGATGATCCAAGCTTCTCGGCCCAATTCAAGGGGCTTTCGCTGGATAAACCGTTTCTGGTAACCAAGGACGGTGGCGGCATCAACGCTATCAGCGGCGCCACCATCACCTCGCGTGCGGTTTGCATGGCCGCAACCGATGGAAGCGGTGTGTACCAGCGAATCAAAGCACAGATCTCAGACAAGCTTAAAGAGATGTCAAAATAGGAGTCAGTTATGGCAAAATCGATCGCGCAGGAATTTACCAAGGGCTTGTGGGCGGAGATCCCGCCGTTTCGGCTGGTCCTCGGGTTGTGCCCGGTGCTGGGCGTCACAACGACGATGTTCAACGGGCTGGGAATGGGCCTTGCCACCACTTTTGTTCTGTTATGCTCCAATATCCTCGTATCTTTATTGCGAAACGTGATACCCGCCAAGGTTCGAATCGCCTGTTTTATTATCATCATCGCAACCTTTGTTATTGTCGTGGAACTGCTGATGCAGGCCTTTGCATACGAGCTCTTCCTGAGTCTGGGTGTGTTCATCCCGCTCATCGTCGTCAATTGCATCGTGCTGGGACGCGCCGAGGCGTTTGCCTCCAAAAACGGCCTGGTGCTGTCCATGGCTGACGGGTTGGGTATTGGTATCGGATTTACGCTTTCGCTGGCCGCCTTGGGGGGAATTCGAGAAGTATTGGGCGCCGGGAATCTCACCATTGCCAAGGGACTTGTTCTGGAGCAGATTTTCGGTCCGTCTTTCATGCCCTTTGATTTTATGATCCAAGCTCCCGGCGCATTCGTCTGTCTCGGACTGATGCTGTGTGTGATGAACCTCATCGGAAATAAATAGGAGAAGATAAATGGGCGACCTGATAACCCTTGCCATTGGCTGCATCTTTGTAAATAATATTCTGCTGGCGCAATTTTTAGGGAATTGCCCGTTTCTCGGCACATCCAAAAAGATGGAGACCGCAGTCGGAATGTCCATGGCGGTCGTTTTCGTTCTGGTCTTGGCCGGTGTGATCACCTGGATCACCTACACCTACCTGCTCCTTCCGTATAATTTGGTTTACCTGCGAACCATTGCCTTTATTCTGGTCATCGCTTCGCTGGTACAGTTCGTGGAGATGTTTCTGAAAAAGAGTATTCCCGCTCTGTATGCCGGGTTGGGAATTTTTCTGCCATTGATCACCACCAACTGCGCCGTCATGGGCGCCTGTGTGATCAATATCGACAAGGAGTATACCTTTATTCAGGCATTAACGGCATCGTTCAGTTACGCCATCGGATTTGGTCTGGCTTTGATTCTCTTTGCCGGTGTCCGGGAACGAATTTTGCTGGCCCGGGTACCCAGGCCCCTGATGGATACATCCATTGCGCTTATCACCGCAGGCGTACTCTCCCTGAGTTTTTTCGCGTTTAAAGGTATGGTATAAAGGAGTTCACCGTGCTTGAAGCCATTTTATCCATGTCAGCGATCGGGGGGATCTGTGGTCTAATACTCAGCGTCGCTTCCAAAGTTTTCTATGTATACGAAGATCCAAGAATTTCCCAAATCGAAGGGCTCATGGCCGGCGCCAATTGCGGTGGGTGCGGCTATGCGGGATGTTCCGCTGCCGCTGTTGCAGTGGTCAGTGGCACAGCGCCGCCCAGCGTCTGCATCCTGGCCGGTTCGGAAGCCGCAACCACCATCGGCGCAGTTATGGGAGTGGATGTGGGAAGCGCAGAACCGAATCTGTCCGTCAATGAATGCGAGGGCGGAAATCGGGCAGAAGATCGTTATCATTATATGGGTATCAACAGCTGCCGTGCCCTGACCACGTTTTATGGTGGCAAACGGGTGTGCGCCGTAGGATGCCTCGGTCTCGGCGATTGCATCAGATCTTGTGCCTTTGACGCCATTCACATGAGCCCTGAAGGGTTTCCGGTGGTGGATGAGGCCAAATGCGTTGGATGCGGCGCCTGCGAAAAAGCCTGTCCCAAAGCCATCATACAAGTTCGAACCATGTCCCGGCGTCTGCTTCACTTCAACCAGGAAGAAGACGCCCTGGCACCTTGCCGGCAGACCTGTCCGGCGGAGATCGACATACAGAAATACATCTCCCAGATTCGCGAAGGTGATTATGAAGGTGCGGTCAATACCATTCGAGACCGAAATCCACTGCTGCTTGCCTGCGGGCGCGTTTGCCCGCATCCATGTGAAGACTACTGCCGCCGGGGAATAGAGGACACCCCTGTGTCCATCAACCAGCTCAAGCGATTCGTGGCCGATTATGAAATGAACTCCGGAAGCCGACTGCCCGTCTCCTGTGCTCCGGACACGGGCAAGCGCGTAGCCGTCATCGGTGGCGGCCCGGCCGGACTGAGCGCTGCCTTTTTTCTGCGCCGCCTTGGACACGCGGTCACCATTTACGACATGATGCCCGAACTGGGCGGCATGATCCGCTATGGCATTCCCGAATACCGACTGCCCAAGGCGGTGCTCAAGTGGGAGGTCGATGGCATCCTGAATCTGGGTATCGACACCAAAACAAACGTAACATTGGGCAAGGATTTTACCATTACCTCTCTGGTGTCCGCAGGTTACGACGCCATCTTCATGGGAATCGGCGCCTGGAAGGACTATAACCTGGGTGTTGACGGCGAAAACCTGGACGGGTGCTATACCGGTATCGATTTTCTGACCCGGTTTGCATCGGACCAGCAGGACGGAAAACCCGTGGAAGATTTTCCCATCGGTAAAAAATGCGTGGTGATCGGCGGTGGCAATACCGCCATCGACTGCGTCCGCACCTTGGTCCGTCTGGGTGCCGAAGACGTCACCATCGTCTATCGGCGAACCCGAAAGGAAATGCCGGCCAATATGGTTGAAATCGAGGCCGCCGAACATGAAGGCGTCAAGTTTCATTTTCTCGCCGCACCGGTCCGTGCCATCGGTGATGAGGACGGCCGCGTCCAGCAATTGGAATATCTCAAGATGGAACTGGGCGAACCGGACGCCAGCGGCCGGCGCAGGCCGGTACCCATCGAAGGATCGGAAACCCTGCTGGACATTGATATGCTGGTAACAGCCATCGGTCAGGGACCTGATGTTTCATTTCTGGACGAGGGTAAGCGAATCGCGGAGATCGGCATTACCCGGTGGAACACCATCGACGCGGACCCGGAAATTCTCCAGTCCAACATCCCCTATATTTTTGCGGCCGGTGATGCTTACACCGGCGCCTCGCTGGTGGTTGAAGCCATCGGCGGCGGACGACGGGCCGCTCGGGCCATCGATCTGTATTTAAAGGGACAACCGATCACCGCTGTCCCCCGATCCTTGCAAAAAAAACATATTCCGGAATCACTTTTCAAATCGGTAAACGGCGTGGTTCGCTCTCCACGGACACCCATGCCGGAACTGCCCGTGGATGAACGCATTCGGTCATTTGTGGAAGCGGATCTTGTTATCAGCGAGGCGGATGCCGCCGTCGAATCACGTCGCTGCCTCTCCTGTTGCCGAATCTGTTACGATAAGGACGAAAACGTGGCCTAAACCCTAATGGGGACGTTCTTCAGATTATAAGTTTCTGAATAGAAACTTATAATCTGAAGAACGTCCCCACACACCGTCCCCACACACGCGTCCTAAGTGCCTCGCATCGAATCTAGCAAATCAGCCATGTCAGCCGGCAGGGGACTTTCAAATGCCCGTTTCTCTCCGGAGTGGGGATGTTCAAAGACCAGACGCCAGGCGTGGAGCATTTGGCGAGTGATGGCGGTCTTTTCACCAGACTTTAGCATCAGGCTAGTTTCCTTTTTCATTTTACGCCCACCATACACCGAATCGCCAACAATCGGATGATGAACTGCTGCGCAGTGAACCCGAATCTGATGGGTTCGACCGGTCTTGATGGACACCTCCAGTAATGTGGCGCCGTCAAACCGTTCCCGAACCCGCCAATGGGTTTCGGCGTCCCGCGGTGTGCGACTTCGAACGGACATGCGTTTGCGGTCCACCGGGTGTCTTCCAATGGGAAACGATATTTCACCGGTATCCGACTTGACATCACCGAGAACCAATGCCAGATAGGTCTTCTCAACCGATCGGGATTTGAACTGTCTGGCCAGATGGTTTAGCGCATACTCGGTTTTGGCGACCACCATGGTGCCGGAGGTGTCCTTATCAAGCCGGTGTACGATTCCGGGTCGAATTTCACCACCGATATCGCCCAGGTCGGCGCAGTGGCATAACAGCGCATTGACCAATGTCCCCTGTCCATGTCCGGGAGCTGGATGCACCACCATGCCCGAGGCCTTGTTGATCACAATGACATGGGCGTCCTCAAAGAGAATATCGATGGGAATCGGCTCCGGTTCATATACGGCAGCAACGGCTTCAGGCTGAGATCCGAATACGATTTCACCGTCGTGCAACCGGTATCCGGGTTTTTTGACGTCACCACCGACCCGGATCAGACCCCTGCGAATCAGGTCCGCTGCCCGGCTTCTGGAACAATCAGATAATTGCAGAGATACGAAGAGATCAAGGCGTCGGCCCGCAGCCGACCTTTGCACGGTGAACCGAAAAGCCCTGCTCTCTTGCATCATGGAAAGGAAAGGGGGTTATTGCACAGTGAAAAGTGATTCAATCTCGTTTATGACGTCGTCTTCATCAAGATCCTTGGCCGTGGAAAGCTCCCGAACCAACAGCCCCTGGGCCGTGTCATACAGCTTTCTTTCACCAAAGGATAGATCTTTGTTCAGCTTCAGTAGATAGAGATCCCGGAACACCTCGGCGACGTCATGGAGTGATCCGGTTTTGATTTTTTCCATATATTCCCGGTATCGTCGGTTCCACGTCTGATTGTCCAGCGGCGTGTCGCGGTTACCCTGCATAATCGCATATACTTTGGGAATATCCTCCTGTCGGATGACATCCCGAAGTCCCACCGATTCCACATTCATGGTCGGGATCATGATGACCATGCTGTTTTCAATGATCTTCATGATATAAAAATCATGTTTTTCACCGTTTACCACGCGGCTTTCAATGGATTCAATCCGTCCGACACCATGGGCCGGGTATACGGCCAGATCACCTACGGAAAATGTGCGGAGCGTGACCGGTACGGTTTCCGTTGCCTCTTCCATCGCTTTTTCCTTCATCTTTACACCAAACCAACTTATTGTTCAGGCACTGTCAGATTACAGTTACATGTTGCATACCCAATCAATATACCATCATCTGGCGATCCAATCAATAAAAAAAGGATTGGCGCGAGAATGCGCCAATCCTTTATAGTTTCAAGCCCGATGTCAGGCGGTCCGATTACATCAAGAAGGGCACCATCACCAGGGCAACCACCTTAAAAATCTTGATCATCGGGTTAATCGCCGGACCCGCCGTATCCTTGTACGGGTCGCCAACGGTATCACCGGTAACCGCCGCCTTGTGCGCGTCGGAACCTTTGCCGCCAAGATGGCCGTCTTCGATATACTTTTTGGCATTGTCCCAGGCCGCACCGCCCGTGGTCATAGATATGGCCAAAAAGATACCGGTCACGATGCTACCAATGAGCACGCCACCCAGGGCGATCTTTCCAAGGAACAAGCCCACCAGGATCGGAACGATCACCGGTAGAAGGGCCGGAATCATCATCTCTTTCAGGGCAAACTTGGTGACGATGTCCACGCATGCTCCGTAGTCGGGTTTTGCGGTACCTTCCATGATTCCCGGAATTTCACGGAATTGACGCCGCACTTCGTCCACAACCGCGCCGCCGGCATTGCCGACCGCTTTCATGGCGATGGAGGCAAACAGGAAGGGCAGCAGACCGCCGATAAACAGGCCGATAATAACGTTTACGTCGGCCAAGTCAAATCGGATGTCGGCAGTTTCCCCACCATGCAGGGCAAATTCCTGCACGTAACAGGCAAACAGTACCAGGGCAGCCAGACCGGCGGATCCGATGGCGTGCATTGTCGGTGATGGGTCCGTATGCATCGATGGCGATAACCATACCGGTCATGGAAAGCATGGACATGGCGGCCATGGCAATCCCGTACAGGCCGGCAAAGTTGTAAGAGATCAGAATACTGGCGCAGATGGCCAGAACCGGCGCTGCAGTGGACTGCATGCTCACGGCCAGGCCGGCGATGATGTTGGTGCCGTGGCCGGTGGTTGAGGCTTCTGCAATGGCTTTAACCGGTGCTTTGATGCCGGTATAGTATTCGGTGATGATGACGATGACCACGGTAAGAACCAGTCCTACCAGGGTGCAGTAGTAGATATCCATGGGTGACAGATCACCCACTCCCACCATCATCTGTTTGGTGATGTAATAAAAGGCAATGGCCGCCAGAATGGCGGAACCAAACATTCCCTTGTACAGGGCGCCCATGATGTAGTTGCTTTTTCCCAGTTTGACAAAAAAGATCGCGATCATCGAAGCGATGATGGAAACCGCGCCCAGAGCCAGGGGAAACTCCGTTGCCATGGGAACATCCTTGAAAAGCAGGTTGCCGATGAGCATGGCGGCAACGGCCGTTATGGCGTAGGTTTCAAACAGGTCAGCGGCCATACCGGCACAGTCACCCACGTTGTCGCCTACATTATCGGCGATAACCGCCGGGTTTCTCGGATCATCCTCGGGGATACCGGCTTCCACCTTGCCGACCAGATCAGCGCCCACATCCGCACCCTTGGTGAAAATGCCGCCGCCCAGACGGGCAAAAATGGAGATCAGGCTGCCACCGAATCCCAGTGCAACCAGAGCGATGACGGCCTCACGGGATTCCACACCCATCTTGAGTAGAATGGTGTAGAAACCAGCCACGACGGTCAGCGCCAGACCTGCAACGATCATACCGGTCACAGCACCGCCCCTGAAGGCCAGCGACAGTCCGGCAGCCAGGCCCTTTCTAGCGGCTTCCGCCGTTCTGACATTGGCTATAACCGATACGCGCATGCCGATATAGCCGGCCATGAATGAGGCCGTCGCTCCGACCAGAAAGCCAACGGCGGTTTTCCAATCGAGCATGAAACCAATGACAACAAACAGAACAGCACCGGCAATACCCATGCTCTTGAGCTGTCGGTTCAAATAAGCAATGGCGCCCTCTTTGATGGCACCGGCAATTTCCTGCATTTTTTCATTTCCAGCAGGCGCTGCTTTGACGCTTATCGCCAAAATAATCGAAAAGATTACACCTGCCACACCAACCAATGCGCAATACAACGGTAGGTTACTCATTACAACTTCCATTATGCCCTCCATTTTCCGAAAGGTTATTCGCTAACGTCTATTTCTTGTTGAAGCTGTTCATGCCTTCAACAATGCCCTTACAAAGAATCGTTACAACGGCTTCGCAGGCACAATCGATTGTCTCATCAAGTAGCCGGGTTTCCCGGGTATCAAATTTCCCAAGGACGTGACTCACAACCTGTTTATCTTGTCCCGGGTCATCCATCCCGCGCCCCACTCCGATGCGAACCCGATTGAATGCGCCGCCGCCAAATGCTTCCTTAATCGACCTTATTCCTCTATGACCGCCATCTCCTCCTTTCTCTTTTAATTTTATTCTATTAAACGCAAGATCAATGTCGTCGTGGATGACAATCATGTCCTTGCTGTCTATCCGATAATAATCGGCCACCTGTCGGGTGGGCAAGCCGCTTCGATTCATGTAGCTTCGGGGCTTGGCCAAAATTACCGTCATCCCCTCGATGACACCCATTCCAACGATGGTATTAAATTTTTTGTTTACCAGTTGGATCGACAAGGTTTCCGCAATCTTATCAATTACCATGAACCCGATATTATGGCGGGTTTTCGCATAATCCCTCCCCGGGTTTCCCAGACCAACCACCAAAGAGCGGCTTTTACGGTGCATTTTCTCTCATCAATTGAAAAAACGGGCGGTTGGCCGCCCATCCCGTCAAACTACGCTTCCGTTTCCGGTGAAGCTTCTTCTTCAGCACCCTCTTCAGCGCCTTCTTCATCCACCCCTTCACCTTCTTCCTCCTCTTCTTCAGCCGCACCCTTGGGACTCAAGACGGTAATCATGGTGAAATTGACATCTGCCGGGATTTCAACATCATCCCCGAGAAAAATTTCTTCCACATGAATCGAGTCTCCGATGTCAAGATCGGAAACGTCAAGCACGACAGATTCGGGGATCGCACCCGGCAGGCAAAGCACTTCGAGTTCCCGGCGAATAATTTGAAGCATGCCGCCTGCCTCGATGCCTTTGGATTTTCCGGTCACCACAACCGGCACATTGACCCGGATTTTGCGTGCCATATTGACTTCGTAAAAGTCCACATGCAGCATGGATCGGGAAATGACATCTGTCTGCAGTTCCTTGATCATCACTTGTCGCGGGTCTTCGCCATCAATGGTCAGTTTGATTAATGCCTGGCCAATGTTACCCGTCTTATTGGCCAACTCCAGGTCTTTTTGTTTCACTGAAAGCAGGCTCGGCTCCTTTCCCGGTCCATACACAACAGCCGGTATCATGCCGCTGCTGCGAAGCCGTCTGGCCGGCCCATTGCCTTTCAGTGTGCGTTTATCTGCATAAATGTCAATCGTTTCCAAAGAAAGATCCTCCTTGTCTCACAAATTTGCTATACAAACAGAGATGTTACCGAATCGCCCAAATGGCTTCGTATAATGGCTTCCCCGAGCAGCTCTGAAATGGTCAATACCTTGATATTATCCAACTTGGCTGCCGTTTCGTGCAGCGGGATGGTATCGGTTACCACCAGCGTGTCAAGGGCTGAATTTTTAATTCGTTCAACAGCCGGTCCGGATAGTACGGCGTGCGTGCAGCAAGCATGTATCTGCTCGGCGCCCCTTGACCGTAGCGCAGCCGCTGCCTCGGTCAAAGTGCCGGCCGTGTCCACCATATCATCCAAAATCAGCGCCGCCTTTCCCGCCACCTCACCAATAACCGTCATGGCCTTGGCTTTATTGGGAGCATCCCGCCTCTTGTCGACAATAACAAGACCCACATTGAGTCGTTTTGCAAACGCTCGGGCGCGTTCAACCCCCCCGGCATCGGGCGAGACGATCACCAGGTTGTCTTGAAAATTATTGCGCATGTAGTCTAGCATCACGGGCGCCGAAAACAGGTTGTCAACCGGTTTGGTAAAAAAACCTTGAATCTGGCCGGCATGCAAATCCATGGTGATAATCCGGTTCGCACCTGCGGTTTCAAGCAGATCCGCAACCAACTTGGCGCTGATGGGCACACGCGGTATCACCTTTTTGTCCTGGCGTGCATAACCGAAATAGGGAATGACGGTGGTGATCCGGCTTGCGGATGATCGCTTGAATGCGTCAATCATCAACAGCAGTTCAACGAGATTGTCATTGACGGGGGAACAAGTCGACTGAATAACAAAGACATCCTTGGACCGGACATTTTCGTCGATTTCGATCCGAATTTCGCCGTCACTGAATCGCTGGACTTTGGCCTTTCCCATGGGCTTGTCAAGATATTCGCATATCTTTGTTGCCAGGGTCAGGTTTGAATTACCCGAAAAAATCGTTAACCCGTTCATCTGCTCATCCTCTAAACAAAATGGCTGGGGCGGGAGGATTCGAACCTCCGAATGCAGGAACCAAAGTCCTGTGTCTTACCGCTTGACGACGCCCCAACACGAAATGGCCCGAAAGCAAGTGGGCTGGGTTGTTGCAAACAGCCGGCGGCGGTCAAGCCGCCCTTAAACGATTGCTTCTGCAACAAATACCCGCCACTGATCCCTGGCTCTTAAAATGACATTTTGAGCGTTTGCGGCGTGTTCCGAATCGGAATAAATACCAAACACCGTTGGCCCGCTACCCGACATCAATGCACCGTCCGCTCCGAGATCAAGAAGCATCGCTTTGGCCGTGGACACCTCCGGACAAAGGTCTACCGTCACAAGCTCCAAATCGTTACAAAGGTGCTTTACCGGCTCATAAGCCTCAAACTTAAAAAGATTATTTTTATTTTCTTTTTTATGGTTTGTCAATCCCAAATTGAGTTTTTTGTATACGGTAGCTGTGGACACACCGACACCGGGAGTGACCAGCACGATGGTAAACGGACGCAAAGGCGGCGGCGGCTCCAGGATTTCCCCAATACCGGTGGCAAGGGCGGGACGACCATGAATGAAAAATGGCACATCAGCGCCAACGGCAAGTCCCATGGTACTTAGCTCCCGCTCGTCAAAAGGCTTGCCAAAATATTGATTCATCCCCAGCAGCACAGAGGCGGCATTGCTGCTCCCACCCCCTAAACCGGCGGCTACGGGTATCTGTTTGTCAAGGGTGATGGCCACGGCGCATACGCTTCCCGGCCGCCGTGTTTCCATCGCATCCGAAAAGAGGTCGGCTGCACGGCAAGCCAAATTAGAGCCGTCCGCGGGCACCTGTGGATGATCGCACCGGATGCGCGTATGGTTTACACCAAAAGCCAGGTCAACTATATCGTAAAGCGCCACGGGACACATCAGGGTATGTAGGGTATGATACCCGTCCGGTCGCCTGCCGGTTATATGAAGGAAAAGATTAATCTTGGCAGGGGATAAGAGTTTCATGCAACCGTTCACCGGGTATGTGCGTCAGCAACCATCGAAGGTTGAAAAGGCTTTTGAAATTGAAGCTACTCTTTTTGCTTTACATAGGTAATTTTCAAATCGTAAAGGATGCCTTTGAGCAAATTTTCTTCCTCTTCGGTCAAATTCCCTTTGGTTTTATCCTCAAGCATGGACAGCATGTCGATGGTCTGCTTGCCCAGGGCCAGGTTTTTAACTTTCCCCCCGCTTACGGGGTCATCAATGACACCCAGGTTCACAAGTGCCGATGCATTGAGCGACATGATAAATGTGGAAAAATCAATCTTGGGAAGCTGCGTCGTCTGGGCGGTTGTCTCAGACGCGGCAGCATCCGTGTTTTTTTCTTCGACCATGAAAAACCTCCGATTTAAAACTCGAGGGGAACAACCGATTTCACGGTGCGCAGCTTTCGCAATTCATCCGCAACTGATTCGGAGATCGATGTGTCCGCCTGGATAAAAATAATATTTCTCTCCCCTTCCGCATCCTGACCCACGTGCATCCGACCAATATTGATATTCCGCGCACCCAGCACGGACCCAATCTCTCCGATTGAGCCCGGAATATCCCGATTGACAATCAGGGCCAAATGCCCGTCGGGAATGAGTTCGAGGCGAAAATTATTGATCATGACAATACGGGGGTCCTTCTTTCCGAAAATCGTGCCGGCCACCGAATTGGATTTATCATCGGCCAGCACCTTTACGGTGATGAGATTGGAATAATCTTCAACCGTGGATTGGGCGGCCTCTGTTACCTTGATGCCCCTTTCGTCGGCCAGGACCTTGGCGTTGACGAAATTCACATCATCTTTGACAACCGGTGTGAGCAGACCCTTTAAAATGGCAATGGTGACCGGTGCCAGGTCGAGTCCATAAAAGTCCCCGGTATATTCGATGGCCACTTCCGCTATGGGGCCTGGAATCATTTGTGCCTGCAATGCGCCGATGCTGTCTCCCAGGTGAAGAAACGGGCTGAGCTTTTCAAGAAGCTCACCGGTAACAGCCGGAACATTCACTGCATTTAAAATGGTGCCGTTTTTCAGATAGTCGATAATCTGCTGCGCAACGGCAACGGCAACGTTTGTCTGGGCTTCCAGAGTGGAAGCTCCCAAATGGGGCGTGCAGATGACCCGGTCCAATTCAAATAGGGGATGATCGCCCGGTGGTTCTATTTCAAATACATCCAGTGCAGCCCCGGCCACCTTGCCGGATTGAATGGCGTCGCGAAGATCCGTCTCGTTCACGATGCCCCCCCGGGCACAATTGATTATCATGACACCTGTTTTCATCCGGTCAAAGGCGCTTTTGTTGAGCAGACCGATTGTATTTTTCAATTTGGGCACATGGACCGTGATATAATCGGCACGTTGATACAGTGTTTCCAGTGGGGCATACTCAAAGCCGGCCTTCTCGATCTGATCGGGGGTAACAAAGGGGTCATAGACAATTACCTTCATTTTCAGACCCCGTGCGCGATCGGCCACGATTGAACCGATTTTACCGAAACCGACAACCCCCAGAAACTTGTTGTAAACCTCACGGCCCTGTAACAATTTTTTGGCCCACTGGCCACCTTTAAGCGTTGCTGTCCCCTGGGGTATGTTTCGCGTCAGGGAAAGCATCATGGAGATGGTATGCTCGGCGGTGGTGATTACATTACCGCCCGGTGTGTTCATCACAACCACACCCCGCTTGGTCGCCGCGGGTATTTCCACATTGTCCAGGCCGATACCGGCACGCCCCACAACCTTCAGTTTATTTGCAGCTGACAGCAGATCTTCGGTCACCTTAGTGGCGCTTCGAATCACGAGGGCATCATACTCCCCAATAATCTCCTTGAGTGCCTCCGGCGAAAGCCCCGTATTGACATCCACGTCAATTCCTTCGGCCTCTTGAAACATTTGGATTCCGATTTCTCCAAGGTTATCGCTCACCAAAACCCGCATCCGTCTTACCTCCTCAAAAACCCTTTCCTGTCACAAACCCCCTGTTCATATCCATCTGTGGACCTGTGGCGGGAAATTTGGCCATAGCATATTCAGTTCATCATCAAAGTCAACCCCAAGGTTGCCCAAAATACAGGTTAAAAAAGTTAACAATTCGAAATGTTAAAGAATATCATTTACCAACTCACACGTTGCGGATATCACCGTTTGTGGCATGGGCTCTTCGCTTTCCTGCGCAAGCCCTTAGGACAATTTTCCCATTTTACGCTTCATTTTCTGCAATTTTTTTCGATCCCGTTTCCAACCCGGCCCTTTCCGACGATTGCCCACCGATTCCCGGCTTGCCTTCCGGCCGCTTTCCGAATCGAGCGCCAGGAGGAAGCTGCCGGGTTGTTTGACAGGCGGGTCCGCATTTTGACTTTTTTCCGGAACCGCCGGGGGCCTCTGCTTGGGAAGGGGGGGCCCCGAAAAGCAGGTTGATGGAATGGCCAAAGCCAGGTAAAGTCCCTCTCCAGAAAAGGAAAACCGGATACCGGCCGCCTGGGATTTATGCACGGATACCGTCAACAGCACCGGTTCGGCATCCAGGCGCCTGCCCATGCGAAGCGCCATCTCCTTATTGGCCGCCAGAACGATCCACGGCCCGGCACCCGGATAAATCCCCTTGTCCAACACCACCGGATATGCCCGTCTTCTGACACAAATGTAAAGAAGTTTGGGAAGATTCGACACCGCTGCAGGCGCCTTCAACTGTTCCCGGTCCACGGCACGGATCCGATTCTCCTGAATTTCGATCGGCGGTTCCGGCAGGCTGACCAGAACCTCATCCAAGCTTCCCCGGCGGATATGCCGCCAGCCCGCCTCTTCACCAAACACCTGCAAAAGTTCCTTGATTCGGACAAAGCCCTGCTCATCCGGTACCAAACCAAACTCATGGGGATACCGTCCCAATACATAGGATAAAAACTTGGCCAGTTTAACCGGTGCATTTCGATGGGCCATGTCATTAATACATTCAAATTATTATAAATTCTTTTTTACAACATGATAGTTTAATGCAACTGTGATGGTCCTGTCAATTATTAATCCGGATATCCCGGGCTCACTTTTCAGGGGCCGAATGCCTGCAGATTCGCTGCTCCCAAATTTTCGCTGAGCACATTGCTCGATTTTTCAAACACCGGTGAACAATTTGAATAAAATGGAAAAGTTGACTTAGAATCCAAAACAAAATAAGACCATCAAAAGCACGCATTCGAAGCGTTGGGTACATTGATTTGTGATTTTAGAACTGGTTTCTTCTCTTGATTATCATTTATAACATCCTGCTCCATCTCAGTCTGTTTATCCTGTTACCGGTAATCTTCATTTGGGTACTGGCATCGGAAAAACGGCGCAAAACGGTTCGGTATCGGCTCGGGCCGTCAAAAAACACGGGGCCGTTTGCCACCCAACCCGTCTGGTTCCATGCCCTGTCTGTGGGAGAGGTCCTGTCGGCAATTCCGCTTATTAAGAAAACCTCGGCAACCTATCCCGAATTGCCCATTTTTCTGACCGTTACGACCCGAACCGGCCACGAGACGGCTCTGCACTCGCTTGATAAGCATACTGTTTGCATCGATTATTTTCCCTTTGATCACCCCCTCTTGATCAACCGAATGGTGCGGCGGATTGATCCTGCTCTGGTGGTCATCCTTGAATCGGATCTGTGGCCAAATTTTCTACACTGCATGAAAAAAAACCAACTCCCGGTGATTTTGGTAAACGCCCGTCTTTCAAAAAAATCTTGGCGCGGCTATAGGCGATTCGGATTCTTTTTCCGCCCCATGTTTCGGTCCTTTGATCAAATCTGCACCCAGTCGGAAATTGACCGCCAACGGTTTGAAACCCTGGGATTGGACCGACAAAACCTGACACTGACCGGCAGCCTGAAATTCGATCGATCCCGGAGCGTGCTACCGGAAGACGAAATCCACACGCTGCGCAAAGCACTTCGAATCAATCCGAATCAAAAGATTCTGGTTGCCGGCAGCACCCACCCGGGCGAAGAGACCATTCTGCTCCAAAGCTTTGCACACTTGAGACATCGAATTTCCCACCTTCGACTGATCCTGGTACCGAGGGATCCCCAGCGGGCGGGAGACATTCGAAAAATGGCCCGGGACGCAGGCTTTAGTGAAATATCATTCACTGATTGCCAATTGAAGGCATCCGAAGAACCCGTGGATGTGGTGGTAGTGGATACAATTGGCGTATTGGAACATCTGTATGCCTTTTGCGACCTTGCATTTGTGGGTGGCAGCCTGATAACACACGGTGGGCAAAACCCCTTGGAGCCTGCGTCTCACGGGAAACCGATTCTGTTCGGACCGCATATGACCAACTTTCCCGATATCGCCGAAAAACTTGTAACCGCCGGAGGTGCTCGGTATGTCAATCCCGAAAATTTCGTCGAA
Source organism: Deltaproteobacteria bacterium (assembly GCA_019310865.1). The sequence goes on from JAFDDL010000022.1 coordinate 18,421, forward strand.
ACGGCGTCAGCCATTTTGTCCGAAACAGTTGATGCAAAAGCCATAGGCGAACGGGCACAACAGGTATTCTATGCAAACCAGGGCGCATGCGATAAAACCGTAGCGATTATGGCGCCCTATTTGAACAGGTAATTGTCCAATGTTCGAGACATTGCGTCACCATGTTCAGGCGATCATCACCGACGCCCCACAGCAAACACCTTGGGGTCTGGGGACGTTCTTGTCAGGGGCATCCATGGCATACACCACCGTGGTTCGGGCGCGAAACAGGGTATATTCAAGTGGTCTGAAAAAACCAAAGCGATTGCCCTGCCCGGTTGTTTCCGTGGGAAACCTCACCGTGGGAGGAACCGGCAAAACACCCATGGTGATGTATCTGGCCCAATGGGCCCGGGAAATCGGATGCCGCCCGGTGATCATCAGCCGGGGCTATAAGGGAAAGGCTGAAAAAACCGGCGGTATCGTCAGCAACCGGCACCGTTGCCTGATGACGGCAGCAGAGGCCGGCGACGAACCGTTCATGCTGGCGCACCAGTTGCCGGGCATTCCGGTTCTAGTGGGCCACAACCGCTATGCTTCCGGGAAAAGAGCCGTGGCATCCTTCGCGCCGGATCTCATCATCCTCGATGACGGCTTTCAGCACCGTCAACTCCACCGCGATGTCAACATCCTGCTCCTGGATGCCTGTCGGCCCCTTGGTAACGGGCGCCTTCTGCCCCGTGGCCCCCTTCGTGAGCCGGCCTCAAACATCCATCGCGCCGACGTGATCGTGATGACCCGAAAACGACCCGGAGCAAATCCCATTTCCGATTTGAAGGCGCTCACCGATGGTATTCGGGCAACAGACATGCGCCGGGACAGACCGATTTTCTGCCCTTGCCATGTCCCGTACCTGCATCATCGCCTCTTCGGCAGCACATCGATGCAAAACGATACGCAGACGGACGCCATGGCATTGAGCGTCCTGAAGGATCGAAAGGTGTTTGCATTTTCAGCAATCGCCAATAACGAGAATTTCCATAAAACCCTTACGGAAATGGGCTGCCGGATTGCCGGTCATGCCAATTTTTCAGACCACCACCATTATGGAATAACCGATCTGCAGCGCATCATAACCGAGGCGGAAAGGGCCGGTGCCGAAATCATCGTCACGACCCAGAAAGACGAGACAAAAATACCTGAAAATTACAAGTGGCCACTGGAATTGATGGTGATCGGCATTCGACCAAATTTCGGGGCGGACACGGAGACGTTTCATCGTTTTCTGGGCGATCGACTGTTTGAACCGGGCAGGAAGGAAGGGACTGTAACACCATGAAGCCACTGATGATCACTGCATTTCTCGATGGTAGCCCCGGTCATGAAAAGCAGACCCGGGGTATCCTCGGCGCACTTGAAAAGCTGACACGAATCGAAATTCAATACCGGAAACTGTCCGCATGGTCCAGTTGGTCATTGATCAAGCAATGGGCGGCCACCTCCCTGGGGCGCCCAGGCCGACTTCCCGAACCGGGTCATTCGCAATCGGTGGATCTGATCATCGGAACCGGTTCGAAAACCCACCTTCCCATGTTGCACTTGAAACAGAAAACATCGACGCCGGTGGTGACCTGCATGACCCCAAATGCAATTTTTCGTTCAAAAATGGACCTTTGCTTGATACCGCAACATGATCGTCCGACACCGGGGCAAAACGTGTTCTGCACCATGGGGCCACCGAACCTTTCCCGGAATACCGGTGAGCATGACTCGAACCGGGGCCTCATTCTCATTGGCGGCCGGGATGAAAAAAGTCACACTTGGTCGACTCAGCGGGTGCTGGCCCAGGTGGCCGGCGTGCTCGATTTGGAATCAACGATTCACTGGACCATCTCATCCTCTCCCCGAACCCCTCTGAATACAATTTTGGAACTCGAATTGCTATCCGCCAAGACGGGGCGAATTGACTTTTTCCGGGCTGAAAATACGCCGGCAGGTTGGATTGAGCAGGCATACGAGCAGAACCGATGGGCCTGGGTCACCGCCGACAGCATCTCTATGATCTATGAAGCCTTATCGGCCGGTTGCCGGGTGGGTATTCTGCCGGTAAAATGGAAAAAGAAGACAAACAAATTTCAAGATAGTATCGATACCCTTATCCAAGAAGGCTATGTCACGACCTACGACAGCCGACAGGCCTTGAATCGTGACCTTCCGGCACCGGCGGTACTGGACGAGTCCACCCGATGCGCCCGGGAAATCCTCAACCGGTGGTGGCCCCAACGATTGGCGAGATAACCTTTTGGGCTTGTCAGTTTTTTCGTTTAATGGTATCAGCTTGCGCAATTTTAATCATATCACACCTGAAATGGTGATGAAACAAATCAGAAAAAGCGGGTGAGAAACCAAGTTGGATAACAAACCGAAAACCCTATCATATTGGCTGCTGAAAGGGGCCGTCTCGCTTCTGGCAAATATACCCCGGCATCAAATTGCCAAATTGGCCGAGCCACTGGGTGCATTGTGGTATGGCCTGGACCGCAATCATCGTCGAATCGCGTATGAAAACATGCGCGGCGCCTTTGGATCAGCGTCCAGCCCGGAAGCCATACAACGGATGGTCAAGGCTAATTTCGTCCAGTTGACCCGGGTCGCCCTGGAGATTCCGTCCCTGCTGAAACTCAACCGGGACAATCTGGCCAATCATGCCGTTTTCTCCGGTCTACCCCATTTCCAAAACGCATTGCGAAAAGGAACGGGTATCCTGTTTCTGACCGCACATCTGGGCAACTGGGAGCTGATGGCGCTGGCCGGTTCTTTGACCTTTGATATACCCTTTCATCTGGTGGTTCGCAAACTGGACGTTAAGCCCATGGATCAGATTTTGACGGAAATCCGATGCCGAACCGGTAACACGTTGATCAATAAAAACACTGCTGCCAGGCCCATCAACCGTTTTCTTAAGGAAAAGCAGGCCGTTGGAATCCTGCTGGACCAGAATGCGTCGTGGCACGAAGGCGTATATGTTCCCTTTTTCGGCACAACGGCCTGCACCAACAAGGGGCTGGCCATGTTTGCCCTGCGCCACGACGCAACCGTCTTACCGATATTCAACACTCGGCAGACAGACGGCCGGTATAAGATCACGGTCGACCCGCCGGTCGATTTGATTAGAACCGGTGATTTGAGACGCGATTTGGTTGAAAATACGGCTATTTTCAACCAAATTATTGAAAAACACATACGATCCGCACCGGACAACTGGCTCTGGGTACACCGCAGATGGCGGGTAAAACGGGTCCCTGAACACGCCCGGGAAAAAGTTTCGGAATTGACCCTGAACCATAAGGCTAGATGAGCCGCTATGAAAGGAACCGCAGATCCATGGTAACGGCAAAAAGGCCACATTCGGGAAACACCGATTTAGCATGGGGCGCCCATCGGCCCCCGCGTTTGAGCAGTTTTTTGATTTCACTGTGTCACCTGCTTTCAAACATCCGCTTTCTCAAACATGTTTCCATGTGGGTCCGGCGGCCGCTAAAATACAGCGGTGCCGGGCCCATGGATATCGAGCTATGGGGATTGAAACTCCGGCTATTTCCCCAGGGAAATGTTTCGGAATCGAGAATGCTGTTTACACCGGGTCTTTTCGACAAGAAAGAACGGCTTTATTTGAAACGGTTTTTAACCCGGGGTTGTATTTTTTTGACATTGGTGCCAATGCGGGTGGATACAGCTTCTGGGTACACAGTGTTTTGGGAAATGACTGCCGAATATACGCCGTCGAACCGGACCCGGAGCTGCAAACAATGCTGCGATTTAATATCGCAACGAATCACGCCGCGGCCATACAACTGATTCCCCTGGCCTTGAGCGATACCGAAGGAACGGGAACGTTTTTTTTAAACGAGAACAATAAAGGTGAAAACCAGCTGGTTGACGAAACGGATCCAAACCGATCCAGTGGAATCCATGTAACCGTATCCACATTAATTTCCGTTATCCAGTCCAACGGCATCAACAAGATCGATGCCATGAAAGTCGATATCGAAGATCATGAAATAAGGGTCCTGGGCCATTTTTTCTCCCATGCGGAAAGAAGCCTGTGGCCCCGGATCATCATCGCCGAAGAAAAGAAAACGGAAAATTATGATCATTTGAAAGGCCTCCTGATCGATTTGGGATATTCACCCGACCTTAAGGCTAAGAATAACTGCGTCTATTTACTGTCCACCTGATTCGGAAAAACATGACGGGTGAGCTGGTGAATCCTGAACGCGCTTTCACAAATCCAAATTTTCAAGTGGGCTACTGATACGGGAGATATCCTTGTCCATTACATGGGTATAACGCTCGGTGGTCTTGACATCCGCATGGCCCATAAGTTCCTGCAACACGCGGATATTGATCCCGTTCTCCAGCATGATGGTGGCGAAACTATGCCGCAGGGTATAGCAGGTGACATGTTTTTGGACTATCTTCGACAGGGGTTTTCGACGCATACCGTCACAGGCGGTGCCACGATCGTACAACAAGCGGATGATACGGTCATACCTGGTATCAGGGTAATCTGGAATTGAGTTGGCTATTTAATAGTTATTGCCGAGGCAAACATGTTTTGTTATTTGCTTAGTATGCCGCATATCCGAAACGTTATGCCCCTGGAAGAAAAATTATGAAAAAGAAAGCCTTCGGAAAAACTTTATACAAACGTCACAACGCAAGTCAAATTAACTGGGATATATATTGGGACATGATTAATTCTTTAGGTGAAACAATCAAATTTAATCGAAACCCGAATATGCGTAGTCGCGGAGGTTGGAAATGGCCTGCAGTTGATTACGATGCCCCTAAAATATTTCGTGCAAGATTTCATAGAAATGGATTAGTAAATAAATTATACAAGGAAATTTCTGAAGCAATTTAATCTTGATATGATAAATGCCAATCAATTTATTTCAGGTATTGTAACTTCAATGATTCGTTATATGAATGCATATTCAAAACGCAGTAAATGGAGTAAATAGGAGCATTTTGAATAACAAAAAGGGATAGTATAAATGTCAGAATCTCAGTGGGTCAAGCAAGGTGGGACGTTTAGCCACAAAAATGCGTGTAAGGAATTTGGCCTTAAAGAAGAAGAAATAATTGATGCAATGAAAGCGGGCAAATTGCAATACCGACAAAACTATGCTCATGGTAACCCATATTTCAGGGTACTTCGAACCGAAGTTGAGGCATTAGCCATAGAGCTACACGGAAACAAAGCGGTAGAAGATCAAGAGATCAAGCATAAGTTGCGAACTCTTACTATAGAAATTAATAGCCTTAAGAGAAAACTTGCATCTTTAGAAAAACAAAAAGTTGAATTGCTTGAAATCCAAAAACATGCAAAAGCATAACAATGCAATTGACTCAGACTTTGAAAAGTCGGCGCTTTTTTTGTGTAATGTTTTTTTATCATTTTGTACATTAATTTTTTTAGACAATGATATAGGGGCTTTTCAAACCAGGTCACTGCCACGTTCGCTTTTAAAATGAAAATGCGCCTTCAGCCTTGCAATTTGATGAAAGTTGCCCTATTATCTTACCAGTAAGATTTCAACGCATTTAACAGGAGGTGCATCATGGCAAATGTTTCAACCACAAAAATGTCATCTAAAGGCCAAATTGTCATTCCTGAGATTATTAGGAAACAGCTAAATTTGAAACCCGGCTCTCAATTCGTAGTCGTCGGGGATAAAGATGTCGTTATATTAAAAAGCATATCGCTTCCAGCCCTTAATGAATTTGACGATTTAATTGCTGAGGCTAGAAGGAAAGGAAAAAAAGTTGGTTTAAAAAAATCTGATATTTTGGATGCTGTGAGAACTGCTCGCGGGAAAAAGAAATGAAAATTGTCCTTGATACCAACATATTTATATCTGGAATTTTTTTCAGAGGCCCTCCTTCTCAAATTTTACATGCATGGAAAAATAAAAAGCTGCGGATCATACTCTCGCAAGATATCCTTGATGAATACCATCGTGTTGCTGAGTCTTTATCATCAAAATACCCCACAATAGACATTTTTCAAATTATTGAATTAGTGACGGTCCATGGGCAGTTCGTCGATTCAACAGATTTTGATATAACAGTATGTGAAGATCCAAATAATTGTCAGTGGTGATAAGCATCTATTAAAAATAACGGGATATCAAGGAATTACTGTTTTTAAACCTCGGGAATTTGTTAATCGCTATTTGAATTAGCATCGCTAAAGCGAACAAATCGTTGAACATGGACGCCTATTTTCATGCGGCTTTTGACAAAAATAACACACAAGGCATTTTAATGTTCACAAAGGCCTAAACACGCAGCCGGCACCAGTTAACTTTGCGTTGGGTATGAAATCCTTTAGCAGATAAAAAAATGAGGATTTAAATGTCAATACAAAAAATCTACTCAAGTGATTCTGCTTTATCAGATGATTTTACTGAAAGAAACAATATCCTTTATTCAAAAATTGCGAAGGGATATGACATACTCATTAAAGTGTTGCCTATATGGAATAACTGGAATTCTCAAGCTATTCCCCATATTGAAGGTAAACGTATTTTAGAAGTTTCGTTTGGTACCGGGCTATTATTGAGTCAGTATGCGGCGAATTATGAAACATTTGGTATCGACTATAACTCAAAAATGGTGGAGATGGCTAAAAAAAATCTAAATAAAAAAGGTATTTCAGCCCATATAATACAAGGAAATGTTGAATCTTTACCATATGACAATGATTTATTTGATACTTTACTCAATACAATGGCGTTTACTGGTTATCCAGACTCACGAAAGGCAATGTCGGAATTAATTAGGGTATTAAAACCAAGTGGAAAACTGATCATAGTTGATATTAATTATCCAAAAAACATGAATATTCTGGGAATGTGGCTTACAAAGTTCTGGATTATTCTCGGTGATGTTATAAGAGATATGGATAAAATATTTAATAACTTTGATCTTGATTACACAGATAAGGAAATTGGTGGTTTTGGGAGTGTGCACCTTTACATTGCTACTAAAAGTTGCAAAGAAGTGATCGCCCAACAAATTGATTAACCGGTATATTTTGCTGCGCAAAATCTCCGGTTATCACTGCGTTGGACACAAATAAAGGATTAAACAATGGACGATTATCAACTTTTAGTAGACCTACATAAGAGAGCAAAACGGCAAGGACCTGGAGGGGGCACCGAAACCAGAAAGGCTATCGACTTAGCTATGCTTGACCCGGCTGCGCCATTAAAGGTTGCTGATATTGGTTGTGGAACCGGAGCCTCTACCATACAGCTTGCCCGCTCACTAAATACCAACATCACAGCTATAGATTTTTTGCCTGACTTTATCGAAGTACTCAAAGGCAATGCCGAAAACGAAGGCTTAATTAACAAAATTAACCCTCTTGTATGTTCGATGGAGAACCTGCAATTTGACGATGAGGAATATGATGTAATCTGGTCTGAGGGAGCCATATATAATATCGGCTTCGAGAAAGGAATAAATGACTGGAGACGTTTTTTGAAGCCC
>JAFDDL010000436.1 GCA_019310865.1 Deltaproteobacteria bacterium
CCGAATCGATGCGGACAGGCTTCAAAATTATCGCGGGTTTTTCCAAAATACCCGAACGGGGTTGGGGGTGGAACTCGCTATTAAAACCGGCAGGCCGGTTCTGAAGATATGCGGCAAGAACGTTATCCTGGAAGCCGAGGATGAAAATCGTTTTCATTCCGGGCTTGATAGCGCAGAGTGGCCGATGTCGTTGGTGCTGGGGCAGACACCCGACACGATTTTTGTAAGCCTCGGCGGCTCGGATCTCGAAAAGTTCCAGCGGGCCCCGGCGGCGTCCGGCAATGTAGACGAGTTTGTCGGTGAGTATCGATGCGAAGAACTGGAGAGCATTTATCGACTTTATGAAGATGATGGAGTGCTTATACTTGACATCAAGGGGCCCGGTGGCTGCGTCGAAGCAATCCCGCTGGTCCGTAAGGCCCGGGACAGCTTTCTGATGGACAACCAATCAGAAGGGTTTGCCCTCTTGTGGTTTAGCCGAAATTCGCAAGAAAAAATCGAAAAATTGATCGTCAGCGGTGCGCGGACCCAGGGGCTTGTATTCAAGCGCAATAGCCAAAAAACAACACGACAACCATAGGGAGAATGAACATGAAAAGGCCGGCTCCAATTTTTCTAGCCGCATTTTTTTTCTTAAACCTGATGGGATCGTGCATGGCTGAAGAACCGAAAAAGAAGTTGCCGTTTTTCGAACCGGCCGACTGCATGTTTACCGTTGAAGGGGAAAACAGCCGCTGCGGCTATGTCCATGTGCCCGAGGACCGAAGCAATCCGAACAGCCCGGTCCTTAAACTGGCGGTAAAAATTTATAAAAGTACAAGCCCGAATCCGGAACCGGACCCCATCGCCTTTCTCCAGGGCGGGCCGGGAAATCCGTCATTGATGATTCAGGCGGCGGGCAAGTTTGACAAACTGGTAGCGCCCTATCTTGCCAAACGAGATTTTATTTTAATTGATCAGCGCGGCAATGGATTTTTCAAACCGAAGCTTTTTTGTGACGTCATGCAGGACCTGATGGATCACTCCCAGGAGATTTACACAATCGATGATTATGCACCCATCATGATTGAGGCGATGGCCCAATGCCGAAAGGAACTCACCGGTCAGGGCCATCGGCCGGAATCCTACAACTCCAACGAGAATGCAGCAGACATCGATGCCGTTCGACAGGCGCTGGGAATCGATCACTGGAACATCATGGGCTCATCCTATGGATCACGTCTTGCGCTCACGATTATGCGGAACCATCCCGAGCACGTGCGAAGCGTTGTGATGGGTTCGGTATCGCCGCCAATGGCCAAGTATCACTGGGGCGTTGCCGATGCCGAAAGACTGTATAAGGACCTGTTCGAACGCTGTGAGGCGGATCCGGCCTGCAATGCGGCCTATCCGGATCTCGAAGCGGTTTTTTTCAAGGCAATTGAAAAATACAACGCCAAGCCGCTGCGGGTCGTCATCGAAAATCCGTTTCCGGGCTCTGCGATCGATGGGCAGACCATTCACTAGAACTTCACCGGAGGCCAGATCAGCGGGATTCTCTATGGGGAAATGTACTCGGCTAAGCTGATCGCCAAAGCACCGGCCTTGATCTATGCCATGTATGACGGTGACATGGACACGATCAAGAAACTGATCATCCGTAATATCCTGATTGCCCCGGCGTATCTCAATTTTGCGCAGCTCATTGCCATTGATTGTATGGACAGCTACGCATTTGAAACCCCCCAATCCATGCAGGCCGCCTACGATTTTCACCCCCGCTCGGGAGGTCTCATGTGGGGCCGCTCAATGACCTATGGGCGGTTTGTCTGCGATATGTGCGAGGCATATGTCGACACGAGCCGGATAGACCGAAATTTCCAGAGCGCTGTCTTGAGTGATCTGCCGACATTTTTCAATTTTTGCGAACCACACGATGATTCCCCGGCCATCGGTGGCTTGCCAAACGTGTCCTGGCTGCCGAAATGACACAATGCTTCATGCGTGCGCATTAAACTTGCAGATAAATTTAATATGTATTAAACTACAATAATTATAGGGTTTTATTTAAATCAAGAAATTACCAAAAGTATATGAAACAGTGATGAAAAATCAAAATATTCTCCCATTAATTCGACAGAAACTCCATCAGCAGTTGCCGCTGTTAAAAAATCGTTACCAATTGGAATCATTGGGTATATTTGGTTCATATGTCCGCAATGAGCAAACTACCTTAAGCGATTTGGATCTTCTATTGTCCTTTCAGGAACCGCCGGGACTATTGAAATTTATTGAGATGGAGAATTATCTAAGCGATTTATTGGGTGTCAAGGTTGATTTGGTGATGCAGGATGCCTTGAAGCCAAGAATAGGTGAGCGGATCTTAAGGGAGGTGGCACCAATATGAAACCAGATCGCGAATATGCGGATTATCTGGAAGATATTCTTTATGCAATCGAAAAAGCCTTGTCATTCGTTAGTGGAATAAATTACGAGCAATTTTCGAAATAAGAAAGCCCGGTTTCAATTTTTGCGAACGACAGCACTCAGGTGTGAAGCCGGAAAATTACATGGCCATGATTGAGGCAATTAGGGAATTCGGTCGTTACCCACTGGCGCTGGATTAGACACCCACGGCAGATGATCAAGATCGACATTGCCGCCAGAGATGATAATACCGATCCGATTTCCTTCGAATCGAGACCTGTTTTCTAAAATAGCGCCAAAGGGAACGGCGCCGGAAGGTTCGACCACGAGTTTCATTCTTTCCCATATCCTCTTCATGGCGATCAGGATGTTTTCTTCTGAAACCGTTGCGATGTCGTGAACATATTGCCTGATGATTTTAAATGTGAGATCGCCCAGAGCGGTGCGTAACCCGTCGGCAATGGTTTGAGTGGTCGGCGCCGGCTGGAGAACCCCCGATGTAAAAGATCGGTATGCATCGTCTGCTTCCTTGGGTTCCGCGCCGATAACACGGGGCCCATTGCCGGCGGATATGGCAGTACCGCTGAGAAGGCCCCCGCCACCCACCGGGCAAACGATCATATCCAGATCGCCAACCGCTTCCATAAGCTCGATCGCTGCCGTGCCCTGACCGGCAATAACCCGCGCATCATTATATGGGTGAATAAAGGCGGCACCGGTTTTCTTCACCACCTCATTTAAAGCTTTTTCCCGTGCTGTCAGCGTCGGTTGGCAGAATACAACCTCGCCGCCATAGCCTTTCACGGCAGCGACTTTCACAGCAGGGGCATTTTCAGGCATGACGATAAAGGCCCGGATGCCTCTTTTTTGGGCTGCCAGGGCAATTGCCTGGGCATGATTGCCGGAAGAGTGGGTGCACACGCCTTTAACGGCTTCCTGTTCCGGCAATAACAGAACGGCATTTACGGCGCCTCTGTACTTGAAGGCGCCCATTTTCTGAAGGTTTTCGCATTTGAAAAACAGTTCGGCATTCACCATTCGGTTTAGACTCTCGCAGGTCATTACAGGCGTGCGGTGAATATGGGCGCCAATTCTTTTATGTGCAGCGATGATCGCATCATAATCCGCACTATTCTTCGGATCTAAATGATTGGTTTCGATGATAGCCTCCAGGATATTTGTGTCAGGCCAACGTTGGGGTTAACGGTTGCGGACATCCCCCACTGAGGGGTGGGTCCGCAACCACTCCAATTTGCTGCCCAGGTATTGTCCCATTTGATTGGCGCGATGGACAAGGTTTTTTCCTTTTACCATATCAATGGTCTTTCCGGCAACAACGGCGGCCATGGGATTTCCGGCCCACGTGCATCCGGAAGGGAACAGACCCGAATTTTGCTCGATCACATCGGTAACGCGCGCCCTTGCCACAACGGCCCCCAATTGGAAATACCCCCCGCTGAGCCCTTTGCCCAGTGTCATAATATCCGGAATGGTATCAAAATGCTCATACCCGAACAGTTTACCCGTGCGTCCGATGCCTGTCATCACCTCATCCATCATCAGCAAAACGTCATATTTATCACATATTTTACGACACGTTTCCTCAAGTTGCGGCGTCGTAAAATGAAGGCGAAACACATAAGATACGGTTTCAACTTGATTTTGT
>JAFDDL010000023.1 GCA_019310865.1 Deltaproteobacteria bacterium
TCAGGTAGGGATTGACCCGTTTGAGAATATCACACATGGCCTCGGTTTTCAGCCGGCCGATATGCTCGATGAAATATTGCTGGCGGTTTAAATTGCTCGGCTCCACCACATCGAAATCCGCAAGGATCAGCGTCCCCACCCCCATGCGCGCCAGCGAGACCGCCACATTCGAGCCCAGCCCCCCCAGGCCGGCCACCCCCACCACCCCGGACTTCATTTTCTCGTGCACCCCCGGCGTGTGCCGGGCAGCCATCAGGGCTTCAAGCGTCCGGGCATCGGGTATTTCCCCGCGCACAATGAGCACGACCTTGTCTCCGTCCTGGAGCGGCTCGTCAGGCCGGCAGGGAAACCCGTTTTTGATCAGCACATCGGCGCCCGGTTTTTCCCGATCCCGCAGATTGCCCACCGTTTCCCCATCCTTTATCCGGTGGTCCTGCTCGTTCACATTTACAGAAATTTCCATAATTTTTCTCCTTTTTTCCCAATTTTCTTCCTTGGCAGTTGAAAAACGCCGCCCGATATGCTTAACATTGTTAAGTGAACTTAAAAAAGACCGTCTACTCTTTGACCGGAACCGGCATTCAGGGCGACTTCTCTGGCAAGCGGGAATTCATAATGAGCGAACCATATCGTATTCTTGCGGCAGACGACGAAGATGAGTTCTTGAATCTCTACCGTCAGATCATCTCCCACCCGGGCGACTTCAACAAGACGGCCGATGGCAAACCCCTTGCGTCCGGCACGGATCACCCCCCGAAGCGCATCTTTGACCTGAGTTTATGCAGCCAGGCCGATGACGCCGTTTATCTGGTCAGAGAATCGCTGAAAGAAAACCGACCCTATTCCGTCGTGTTTCTCGATGTCCGCATGCCGCCGGGGCCCGATGGCATCTGGGCAGCCCAAGAAATCCGAAAAATGGACCCCCACGTGGAAATCGTGATCATCACCGCCTTTGCCGATGTTGAGCCCGCCGATATCATTTCATTAGTCCCCCCGGCACATAAACTGATATATATTCAAAAACCGTTTTTTCTCAAGGAAATTTACCATTTTGCCTATTCATTGAGCGCCAAATGGTCCCAGGAAAAAAACATAGAGAAGCTCACCGCCCAGCTGGAAAAAAAGGTGACCTCCGGCGAGCAGGAGCTGGCGAAAAAGAATCGAAAGCTCACAGCGGAAATCATGGTACGCCGGCAAGCGGAAAAGGCGCTACGTGCCGGCAACACGCAGCTGCGCGAAATCCTGGACGCCTCCATCGACTGGATCGTCCATTTGACCGAAGACAAACGAATTATCTGGACAAATCAAACCATCACGAACCATTTGGGCAAGAACACCGACGCCCTCATCGGAAAGACCTGCCATGAATCGATCATGCAGAATGCGGATTTATGCAAAAAATGTCCATTTCAGCGCACCAAAGAAACCGGGAAAATTGAACGCGATGTGATATATTACCCAAACGCACGCGACACCAAAGCGGGAAGCTACCGGGACATTTACTGCGTGCCCCTGAATAACGGTCATGCCGTCGATAAAACCTACCTGGTTGTCAGTCGCGATATCACCCAGCGAATGAAAGCTGAAGCCTCTCTGAAAGAGGCCAACGCGAAACTTTCCGAGAAATCTTTACAACGAAAACGCATTGCCAGGAAACTGATCCAAATCCTTGAAAACGAGCGACGTCACACGGCCATGGAACTGCACGATCACATGGGCAACGCCATCACCACAATCCGAATCGGGTTCAAAGATCTGCATGAAAAGCTGTCATCAAACGTCCCCGAGCTTCTGTCGCTATCACAAACCATTGAAAAAAATGCCATTGAAAAAATTACCGGTATTAAAAACATCGCCTACGATCTCATGCCCCACACACTGGAAAACCTTGGCCTGCTTGCCGCAGCCAAGGCGCTCGTAACGGAAATGAAAAACATTTTCGAGATGAAGGTGATTTTTTATTCCAACAACATCCCCGACACCATCGATCCGGAAAAGAGCCTGGGGCTGTATCGAATTTTGCAGGAAGCGCTCACCAATGTGACCAAACATGCCATGGCCAAAAAGGTCCACATCAACCTGGTCAAAAAGGAGAAGGCTATCGTTTTATCCATCGAAGACGACGGCATCGGATTTGAAAAAGACCGGTTTCCCGGTGAACACAGCGCCCGGGGCATGCTCGGACTGCTGATCATGCAAGAGCGCGCTGTCCAGCTCGGGGGTCATGTCGTCATCGACTCGCAGCCCAACGGCGGCACCTATCTCGAGGCACAGATACCCTATTAAATGAAACAGAGGAGATCATGAGAAAAATCAAGGTAATGGTGGTCGATGATCATGCCATGATCAGCAAGGGCGTGAAAAGCAGTCTGGATAAAAATCCCTATTACCGGGTGGTCGCCGAGGCCTCAGACGGCCTCGAAGCCATCAATCTTGCCAAAAAGCACCGACCGGAAATGGTGATCATGGATATCAACATGCCCAGAGTAAACGGCATTGAAGCCACTCGGGAACTGAAAGATCTGTTCCCCGATATCAAAATCCTGATTTACACCATGCATTCGGATACTGCCTATATCAGCAGGGTCATGACCGCCGGTGCTGCGGGCTACGTGCTCAAAAATGACGCCACTGAGGATCTGATCCTGGCGCTCAACTCGATTTACAACGGCGGGATATATTTCAGTAAAATCGCCTCGGACATCCTCAAGCAGGAAAAAAACGATGCGTCGCTCATTCTGGACTTCGGTGGTGACCTGAGCAATCTAAGCCGACGGGAACGCGAAGTGATGAAACTGCTGGCCGAAGGCCTGACACCCAAAGAAATCTCCCAGAAACTGAACATCGCCCCCAGCACCGTCCAAACCCATAAATACAACCTTATGACCAAGCTCAATGTGAGCCGAATGGCGGATCTATATAAGATCGCCGTCAAGCACAACCTTGTCAAAATCTAGCAAATCTACCTACGACCAGTAGCACATCTTGCTAAACGATAGTAGCACATCTTGCTAGTCAAAACTCGTAATATTTACGATATACAAGCCCACCGACAACCTGATACAATTAAATTTTATCCAAACTGCAAAACAGGCGCCCACATGACGGAAAATGACCGAGAGAATCGCGGCACCATGCTCGACACATCTTTCAATGAACGGGTTTTAGATCTGAACCCGCTGCGCGAATCGGAAAAGCCCGAAAACCAGAGCATTCACGAACCCGACACGGATGCTTCGCTCGATCTGCGCCGCCTGCAAAAGGTCATTGAGCATGCCCCCGGAGCCGCCATCCAGTGCATCGACCGCGACGGCATGGTGCGCATGTGGAACAAAACCACCACGACCCTGTTCGGATTTAAAAAAACCGACACCCTGGGAAAACGGCTCAAAATGATCCTTTTTCCCCACAGCCGCGCCGGCGAATTTGAAAAAGCGTTTCAAAAGGTGCTCAAAACCCAGCGCACTTCCAAAGCCAACCACTGGCTCGCGCAAACGCAGAGCGGCGAAAAGCTCTGGGTCCACGGCGCCCTGATCCCGTTTATGGAAAACGGGCAGGTCAGCGAGGTGTTTTGTTTCCTGTACGATGCCACCGATGCACGAAAAGCCGAAAAGGTGCTGCTGAACTTTCGCCACGAGCTTGAAAAGCGCATTCAGGAGCGCACCAACCAACTCACCTGGGTCTCGAAAAAACTCCAAGAGGAAATTCTCGTGCGTCAGCGCGCTGAAGCGGCCCTGAAAGACAGCGAGCAGAAATTTCGCATTTTTGCGCAAAACAGCTACGAATGGGAATACTGGATAGCCCCGAACGGCGCCATCATCTATCTGTCGCCCTCCTGTGAGCGTATCACGGGCTACGGCGCCGGCCGGTTTCACAAGGACCCCGACCTGATCGAACGCATTGTCCACCCCGAGGACCGCGATGGGCTTCGTTCTGAGCTAAAACAGCATATTTTAGAAAAACGCGACCTGGAAACCACCTTTCGCATCATCACGCACAATAAAACGGTTCGCGTCATCTCTCATGTGAACCGGGCCGTTTTCGGCGGGTTGGACGAGTACCTGGGCCGGCGAATCAGCAATCGGGACATCACCGAGCGAAAAATGGCCGAAGCCGGCCTTCACCAGGCCCATGCCGAACTCGAAGGACGCGTTGCCAAGCGAACCCGGGCCCTGAAACGCGTGGCCGAGGCCTTGCAACGAAAACAGCGCGAGCTCATCAGCCAGCAAACTGAACTCGAGGCCGTCAACACCCGGCTGCTCGAGACCAACAAGGCCGTCTCGATCCTGGCTGGAAGCATCGAAAAAAAGAAAGCGGAAGTGGAAAAAAAGATCTCCCTGGCTATCAGTTCCAAAATTTTGCCCCTGTTAAACGAACTGCAGCAAGAGTCCCTTCAGCCGCGCATCGAAGCCCAGCTTCATGTAGTGGCCATGTACCTGACCGACCTGACCATCGACTCCCAGGCAACCGCCGACTTGGTGGCCAACCTCACCACAAACGAAATCAAAATCGCCTCGATGATCAAAGCCGGCCTGACCACCCCGAAAATCGCATCCCAGCTCAACCTTTCTCCGCTGACCGTGAAAACCCACCGGAAAAACATTCGAAAAAAACTGGGTCTCAAGAACAAAAGCACCAACCTCCTGTCCTACCTTCAAACCAAAATCACCTGATCCAAGAAAGAGGGCGCCCAAAGTAGTTATCAAGTAAAAAACACATCTCCCTTGAAAATATTTTCATTCCAACAGTGAGGCATTTATTTCGTCCTATTCGCACCCGTCAATTCATTAGTGTTGGTTTACCGTGAGCATTTTGGAGCCCAGGGATGCCGTTTATCTGTGGGGTCATTTCCGGCGGTTGTGGGCTGGTGTGGGCTGGCGGGAAAAGACGGCCGGCTGCTCAATACGGAGCTTGACAATATCGATAGGAATTTTGCATCAGAGGTGGACAGATGAGTCATTCTAAGGTATTATAACAACAACAAAAGTCGTAAGGATACCTCTGAATGGATACAGAGCGTCGAAGTGATCTTAAAATACTGGTTGTCGATGATGATCGGCCCGTGGCCGACACCCTGGCGGAATACCTGACCGGTGTTGGGTACCGGACGCGCGCTGCGTATAGAGGCCGGGAAGCGCTGGATTTATTTAAAGCGGGTAGTTTTCAGATGTTGCTCACGGATTTGAAAATGCCCGATATGGACGGTCTGGCGCTGATCGATGCCGTGAAATCCATCAAGCGGCTTGCGCCGGTGATCGTGATGACCGGCTACGGCACCATCGATGCCGCCGTGGATGCCATCAAGAGAGGGGCTTACGACTTTCTTTCCAAACCGTTTCAGTACGATGATCTGGTCGGGGTCATTGACCGCGCACTTGATCAATATCTTTTGGCTGAACGCGTTCGCGTTTTGCGCCGCCGGGCGATTTTTTTGATTTGTTCCCTGCCCATTTGGTTTTGGATTGGGTATTGGATCAGCCAATATTAGAAGTGAAGATTCTGTTATTTTTCAGTCTTCACGTCATGTCGGCGCTGAAGCTATTGTCACAAGAGATCCAAAAGGGTTTAAGAAATCTAAACTCCCTGTTTATAGTCCAACGGAGTTACTCAAAGTTCTTGAGGCTATTGATTATAGAAAAAAGGAGTGAAAGGGTTTTTCTGTCAGCCTTGATCCGATTGTTCGGTCTTCCTATTCATCATTCAGTTGCAGGGAAATTTTTTGAGATCTTTCAAGAAGATGTAGCTTCTCAGAAGGGACAGTTAAAATCGGAGCATGCAGAGAATGCAGTTGTTTAACAGGATTTTGTTTACGTGAAGATATTAGGTGGCCCTTGAACACCCGTGTTGGCAAAACAAGCATACCGATTATTGGTGGAAACGTACCCACAAAGAAAATTTATTTTTTGCCATGGATCGGTAAATTTATATTTGCAATATTCGGATGGGGTTTTAAAAATGAAATCCCCAATATTCCCAAGTTTGTGATTATTTTTGGACCACATACATCCAATTGGGATTTTGTTTTTGGGATAGCAGCCGTTTTTATATTAGGCGTAAAAATTTCATGGCTGGGGAAACAACCACTCTTTCGAAAACCGTTTGGTGGTATTGCACGATGGCTTGGTGGAATACCCATAGATCGAAGTTCATCTCATGGTATGGTTGATACGATGATCAACCAATACAAAAGTATGGACGAATTCATTCTCGCCATAGCACCTGAAGGAACACGGAAAAAAGTGAAGAAGTGGAAATCCGGTTTTTATCGTATTGCTACGGGTGCTGATGTTCCAATATTGATGGTGTGTTTTGATTATAATAATAAGATTATCCGCTTTGGTCCATTAATATATCCTTCAGGGAATTTAAATACGGATATAGAAGCTATGCAGTTATTGTTTGAAAATTTAAGGGGGAAGAAAGCTCAATAGAAAAATATGTAATGATTAAGCTGTGAGCGGTAGCGAAGCGGTCCCACTCAGGCGTTTTGACAGGTGAATCAATCAGACGGCCGGAAAACTGCTGATCGTCAAAAGCAGCGATAAACGCAATGGCACAACCCTGGAAATACCCAGCCATGCCCTGGACGCAGATACGCTCATTACGATCGTCACGGCGCAAATGCTGCCCGAGGCTGCTTTCATGGGCGTTCCGGTGGGTCAACTGATTCGGCTACAGCCTTCCGGGTTGACTTGGATGGAGACGGATTTTATTCAGAAGCTCCTATCTGAGAATCAGGTAAACTTTCATAAATTATTTGAGTAAAAAGCCTGGCCCAGATGACCAGGCTTTAAGTACCCCTTGAAGTGAAAAAGCGTGTTTTAGGGGACGTTCATGCATAAATGCATAACTTTTAAGTTATGCATTTATGCATGAACGTCCTCCTTTTTTTCCGGTAAAAGGCAGTTTTTCTTTCTCGGAGGGTATACTGGAGGGAGAGGGAACCGAAGAAGCTTTTTATACTTTACTTCACTGAAATTGTTATGGTATAAGTTAGATCGTTATTGAGGAAGTTCATACCAATGGTACGGTTTCTTTAACAGCTACAATGCAATAAATGTAAAGCGTGGCCGAACCATTACAATGTGGTAACAAACCTGCTCTGAAGCTATCGTTTAAAGAGAGGTGAGGTAAAAATGAAAAAGAATATCTATTATCAATTGGTTGTGATTGGATTAGTCATTTTGTTGATCGGGTGTGGGGCAAGCAAAACAATGGTCATCAATCCGGTATCCGGCGAAAACAAAACCAAAGCTTCTGTCGTCGGAATTGGCTCTGTTGAATCAACCGTTGGGGCGCCTCAAGCTATATTAGAGAAGATATCAAACACCTTATTGGAAAAACTTCAAAAAACCGGCGCTTTTGATACTGTAACGACAGAAGACATAACTGCTTCAGGTGGGGCCGTTAAGCTGGATGTTATGTTACTGCAATTTAACCAAGGGGACCAGTTCAAAAGATGGTTCTGGGGCGGCTTAGGTCAGGCCGGGCAAGGAAGCCTGACCTTGCGGGTTAATTATAAGGATGGATCTACAGGTGAGAAAATCGCTGAGATTCAGACTGAAGGCAGCATCGACTCCGGGTTTTTCGGTGGTGATTTTGGGCAGGCTATCAATAAGGCTTTAGACGAGATTGTAAACTACACCGTAAAGAATTTTGGAAAGACCTGAACTGTTTAGCATAACATATTCAATATTATTACCAATAGTTAGTGGATTAATTCGCAGAATCAACAAGAAAAGGGGGGACGTTCGTCAGATTATAAGTTTCAGCATCAATCAAGAAACTTATAATTCAAGGAACGTCCCCCTAATACTTGAAACCACAATGAAATACTGACGGCTTTATTTTAAAATGATTCTCATGGATCAGGAAATTATCAGACTGTGGTACGACGGGCTTGGCAACGCCTACCGCGCGACGCGCGGCCAGATGGGTACAGCAGGATGCCATGACATCCCCCGCCACAGAATTATCTATTATGCGGTGGTAGGGATTGCTATGGCTGTTATGTCAGTGTGCTGTCTTTTCGTGATATCCATTGTATACGGAATATTGGCACTGGACATTTTATGTGCTGTTGCGGCTGCAGCAGCGCTATGGTCGGCGTTGTCTCTATTCAATGCAGCACGACGTCTGTCAAAGGCGGTCAAATCGGGTACCGACGCGGACATTGCTGATCCAGTCAGGATGAAGGCAATGAGGAAAGCGGTGAAGTGGGGGCAAAAAAAAGGCTTCGTTCGTCAAAATCGGGAGGGAGGATGGCATTTTACTGATATGAAGTCCGTTTGATATTGCGCAGGCTGTTGCCCGGTTCAATGCCAACAGGTCAGAATCATTACAAGGTCATGCCGGAACATTATCGGGGCACTCCCAAAGGTGTGGGGAGTGCCCCGATGTTTTTAGGGTCTATTTCTTTTCTGACAGCTCCTTAAAAAATTCAGCATCGGGGATACGTGGCTCGTATGTACGGGCCTTTATGCGGTAGTTTGAAGAGGAGACTTCCGCAGAAACACTGAATGTATAATACTTTTTTACTCCCGGCACGAGGTCACCACCGCTTGTTGAATCACCCGCTAAATTTTCAACACCGGAGAAACTTATGCTGTAAGTTCCGATAGCATCGGGGGCTTCGATACCAAGCAGCATGGCGGTGTGATCTCCTGCAGAAAGGCTCATGGAATAAGTGCTGCAATAACTGTAATCAGAGGCATACACCGTACCTTTATAAATACCATCAACGTAAAGTGCAAATGCGTCATCCTTTAAACCACCATTATCACAGACCGTAATTTTTACTTCACCCTCTACCACTTCAAATGGTACGGAATTTGACCAGTCAGTCCAGTCCGCCTCAAAGAAGCTCCGTGCTTTTACATCATATATGCCAGGATCAAGGCTGTTCGGAATAACGATTCCAAGCGTTGTATCGGAACCATAGCTGATCAATGCACGGGTTGAGCCTATCATAACCTCATTGTATGAGACAAGTGAGTTGAACCCTGCCCCATAAATTGTTGCTGCTGTGCCGGCACCGCCCTTATCCGGAACGATGCTCGAAATCGTGACTTCCGATGTGAATAAAACAGCGGGATCTTTTTCCGCATAGGCCTCGCTATCGTATTTATCCGTGGGATGATGTATCGAAACCTTAAGTGGGCCCTCGGCGTCTTCAGTCAGAAACGAACCCGGAATAATCACCCACATGCTAGTGCCGTATTCAGAAATAAATGACGGTTCTAAAACCACCGAGGAGCCGTCCGCAGCGGTAAACGTAATTTCAGGTAACAGGGTGGCGTCAAATATATATCCGGTGCGGATGGCTTTAGAAAAGCCGGCGCCCTTTATCAGGAATGCCTTGCTCTTGCCGTCAGGCTTTACAAGTGAGGGTATAACCTCATCGATTTTGATATCAAACCGCACATCAAATTCAATCACATTATCTGTGTTCGCAATGTCATTAACCGCTTTCGCGGCGTTTACACCATTGTTAATATGGCCTGCAACATCCAGTGCCAATGAAATCTGGCCCAGGACTGGTACAAACTTAGCGCCAATTTTGGCAGCCAGTTTGGCAAGCGCCTCTTTTGCTATATCTTTCCCGAACCTTACAGCAAGCGCCTTTGCTATGGGTCCTGGCGGTGCACTGGTAAAATCCGACCTCACAGCATTAAGCAACCCTATTGTTCCATCTTTATATTTTTTCTGCATAAAATCATCCATAATTGGTCCCATGTTGTGCAGATTGCCTATAACGATGCTTGCAAAATCCCCGGGGTTTATTTTGACGGAGATCACGGACGAGATCGGTGGCCAAATGATCCTTTCTACAATCGTACGCCCAACAAGCCACTTATAAACATTGTAATTACCAATCATTTTCGGATCATACTCCATATCAGCACCCGGGGTTATGACCTGGACAGTACAATTTATGTGCCGTGGCTCTGTGAATTTGGTTGTTGAGGCCCAGAAAAACATGCCGTACCCCTGCGGGCCTGCCATCCCCCGTACATTGGTTATATGTTTATGCAGCTTGAATCCGCGAGCTTCTATTTGTACCGAAAGGAAAAGCTGGGTGTCATTCTCAAGGTTTAGATTACCCGTCTGGTCTCTTTCATAAACGCTGATATCGTCAACCTCCGGCGGCGTCACTATTGCTCCACCTGTGGAAGATGATGGTAGTCTGAGAGTCTGGGAATCCCCGGCGGGAGTGAGGCTCCCGCTCGACAAAGCATCTGAAACAGCAGTCGCACCGGCCTGAATTGCCAGTGATATCTTGTCCTGGATTTCCGTATCGTTTTGGGAGAGAGCAAAAGGATCAGCAGCCAGCTTTGTTTCGAGCAGGCTTCCCAGGTCGGTTATCTCCTGAAGGCCGGCCAGAATGTCCCGTACGCTGTCCAGGGATGATTCCGCAACAAGACCCTGCACGCCCAGAGCGGACCAGATGAGTGTAAGGGCTGTACTATCGGCATTAAGCGTTACATCAGTATCATCCTTAAGGACAACGGCCTCTAAAAATGCCGCGTATGTGGGATCAGCTGCAGAGGTATCCTCGAACAGCGCTGTGATGATAGTGGTGTCTGAAATACTGGCAGTGGTGGTAAACGCGCCGCCGGCGTCTGGATTTACTTCATCTTCGGGGTCAAGAGACCAGGAAACGTCAAGTGACGTCACATCCACACTTGATCCCGACGGCAGCTCAACCGTACCAGTTAAATACCGCGTTAGCTCGACCCACAAAAAATTCGAATCACCTGCACTGCTGTTCACATACGCCTCACCTCTTCTTGCACCATTGGGAACAGAGACGGTAAATGACGTGGCGCTCCCATTGCCGTTAAACATGGATATGCTGGCGCCGGTGAAGTGTATTGTGAGGCTGGCATTGAGATTCAAGCCCTCGAATGTAATTTCACCAGTGGAGATATCATGGGAATATCCGGTCAGTACAGGGCCGCTGTCGTCCGGGACTAGGACTGCCAAAGAGTTGGTATATATGTTATCATATGAGATGAAAATATCGACCAGTCCGGTGGTGATGCCGGACGGCCACGAAAAATTAATGACCTCTGAGGTAATGCTGTCGGGATGGAAATTCAGGACACCTTCGGTGCCGCGGATAATGATCCAGGTCTTAGATTTATCAGTCGGCAGGTTGATGCCCGCTATGGTTACACTGTCTCCGGCACGGGCTACATCGAATATATTTAGCATGTCATTCAACAGGCTACTGATAAGGATGGCGGTTCCGTTCTGATCGGAGCTTTGCGTTTCGGCAGGCTCAAGGGCAACCGTGCGGTAGCCGTCGTCTTCATTGACATCCAGAAGGCCATCTCCTTCATCGTCATCATCAAGGTAGTCAGGCGTTCTGTCCTGGTCAGCGTCGGCAGGCTCGGTAGGGTTTGGACCTGCCTCGGTTTCATCATCAATGCCATTTCCATCACTGTCTGTGTCCAGAAAGTTGAGCGTTCCGTCTTCATCAACATCGCTAAAGTTTGCACGTTCGGCAGCCGAAAGGTCAGGGTGTTTTTCTTTCGTAAAATATTCAAGCGCGTCCGCAATTCCATCGCCATCGGAATCAAGATCCCACCAGCAGGGCAAACCGTCGCCGTCGCTGTCGGCATAACCTGACCAGTCATCAATTGCCTTGCTTATTTCAACATAATCGGGAATGCCGTCACCATCGCTGTCAGGATTTAGGTGATTGCTGTCCAGGGCCTCTTCCAGCTCGGTGGGAACGCCATCAAGGTCAGTATCGGTAAAAATTTTGACGGAATATGCCCAGCTGTCATCGCTGGCGCCTGAACTGTCAGTGATACTGAGATAGTAGCTTCTGGAAATATCGGAAATAAGCATGGAAATAGCGGTTGAACCGTTTTCAAGGGGGAAGTTGGCAGTGGTTGCATTTACCCGCACGCCGTCGCCATCCATCACGGCGATGCTGGGCATCATTGATGCATTGTCCCCGGTCAGCATTACTGAAAAATGCCCGGTGTCCTGGAAATGTATTTTATAATAGTCAATATCGGTCTTTCCGCCGCTGGAATATATATATCCCGTAATGGTCTTTGGAGCGGACCCGGCATCTTCAGAAACGGAAATGCCGTCATTTTGATTGTCCGATGCGATTTCATTTGCTTCCACATAAATATCATACGCGGTTTCAGAGGAATCCATGGGAAAATCATCGTGAATATCATCAGCACCGTCACCATCCACATCATTTTCATAATAATTTCCAGTACCATCGGCATTATTGTCATAGTGTGATGCCTTATCATTTGGGAAAATATCTTCAGTATTTAAAAAGCAGTCTCCATCAACATCAAGGTCTTGGTCGTCCGGAATGCCATCCATATCCACATCATCTATCAATTTCACAATAATCTCGTCAGTTGCTGTTTCTCCCTCTCCGTTACCGACCTGCAACTGGATTGTATATTCTCCTGCCGTGTCGGCATAAAAAGCCGTCACCTGCGTGTTGGTGGAGGTCAAGTTATAGTTGCCCGCCACGCTCTGATTAACAACATTCCATGTCCATTCACCCCCCATACTCCCCGATGCGTTCAAGTATACCATCTCCCCGGTCTTCAGGCTGTTCATGTCTTGCGTGGTTATTCCCATAAGGTCTGGGCCTGCATCCGCTACAGGATCCGGGATACAAATTTCGTCACTGCCATCACAATCCTGATCAATACCATCGCCACATATTTCTTCCGCTCCAGAATAAATGGTAGGATCATCATCGTTGCAATCTCCTTGATTTTCTGTGTAGCCGTCGCCATCATTATCTGCGTCATTGCAATCTAAATCACTGCCATCGCAGTCCTGATCAATACCATCACCACATATTTCTTCTGCTCCAGGATAAATGCTATCATCATCATCGTTACAGTCCGGAAGGGTTTCGCAGTCATCTTGTTGATAGTAGCTATCATTGTCATTATCAGTACAGGCCTGCTTATCACCACCACCACCACCACCGCACCCATAGCCTGTGGTCATAGCTATCAGGGCAAGAATTAATAAAAGACGTGCAATGCTTGTACAAATGCTGGTTTCTTCACGTATCATTATGGTCTCCTTTGTTTATTTGTTTGATAGATACCATGATATATATTATATGGAAGAACAAATATGTTTCGCGAAAACGCCCAACCGGCGGCACGTCGTTAAAGGCCGCAACCATTTCGCCTTTTCCGATATACGAAGATCGGTTGCCCAAGCCGCATTGGATGATAATTTTTGTATATTTTTTCCTGGTACCACGTAAACCCACCGTAAATTCTCTTGTGGCAGTACAACTGCGCATGGCAGCCTGGTACTTTTAGTTAGGAAACTACAGGTATGAGATGAATATATTATATTTATTTCATACCGATTATGTCAATGACTTTAGCATGTACCGGAAATCATGATACTGAAATTTCTTACGATACTGCTACCAGAACCACAATATACAGCGATATGCGCAGTCTTTATACACCAAATCTGGCGTCAGGATTTACGGTACACGCAACAATTTAAACAGCTCAGGTGAGCTCAGACAGCTTATCTATCCATCTTTTTCCGATAAGCCCGTGATAAAAGGATCGGTCTATGAACTGAAACGTAAATGCGGAAAACCTGAATGCAAATGTGCCCACGGTGAGCTCCATGACCGAATGGTTGTTAGCGCCAGCGAGAAGGGATTTACGATTTTACGTGTTATTCCAGCAAATTAATGAGAAAAGGGGGACGTTCATGCAGGAAAGCGAAGACTCTGGAAATACATAACTTAATAATTATGCATTTATGAATGAACGTCCCCCAAATGAAATGGCGGTATAAAATGCAGGCTTATCACGGATTACAGCGCACGCAATGCAGATAATTATAACGATCATAGCCTTTATAGGCGCTGCCGTAAGTGCCGTCAGCGGCATCCAAATACCACGCATGGCCTGGTAGCATGGCCTCGGTCGTACTCGACCAGTAGCGTATATACCACGCGCTAACCGGAAATACTGTATTGATCGCAGGTCCATAAGTTGAAAAGTCGACAAAGGTTTGCAGCTCGTTACGATTGGGCAGACGCCAATCTTCATAACCGGCCAATTGAAGATTTTGACAGTAAATTAAGGCCTGATCCCAATCCATTTCTCCGGCTTCAGCTTTCTGCCACATAAGCTCGGTATCCGTGTCGGTGACCGTGCCGTCGCCATTGTCCTCAAAGTGGCCAAGTGCACCTAGTTTTCCTCCGCGTACCGCACGCACATAAGTGCTATCGGTCTTATAGAGGTCCCAGCCATTGTAGCCTTTTTCGAAACCCATGCTCCACGCATCGGATGCATACTTAGCGCCGGTAGTATTCGACCAATAGTCGTCCGGCACTGCGTTGGGGAAGTATGCTGTATTGATCGTCGGATAAAACATACCCACGTGAACCAACATAGATAGCGCTCTAATTGTTGGAAGGCGCCAGTCGGTATACCCGCCGAAATTGTCGTTGTTGAGCGTGGCAATAAAGACATTATGGGCATCATACCAGTTATAGATATGATCCTTATCATGAATGCCGCCGTCATTGGTTTTGATCTCCCAGATCAGTCCGGTTACATTGTCCCTGACCATCACCCATTCGCCTGCGTCATCTGGAAGATCGTTTCCGTTTTCATCAAGTTTGGTATAAGATTGTGGGTTGATGGTGTAATCCGAATCCTCGCCAAACGTGTCCGTGTACGAAGTGGTCTGGCCGGTATCGGTGATGGGCGACTGGTTGGCGTGATACGTGGCGATATTTGAGTAATCGCTCTCAAGGTCTTCGTCGCTATAGGCTGTGGCAACAAAATAATAATCGCAGGTAGCATCCAGGCCTCTCAAAGTGAAATTTGGATTGACAGGGTCAGGGAGCTGTGTAATCGGGATATCTATCGGTGATCCGCCTTGATCCAAGCCGCTCCCGTCGTACGGCCCATCCGGCGAACCTGTTTTATAATAAAGTTTATATCCTGCGATGTTGGGTTCTGAATTGTCATCCCACGCCAAAGTCAAATCGTAAGCATGCGCTTGAATCGAAAGGGTAAAAAGTAGACCAAAAACTATGAAGAAAAGAAACCTGTTCATACATGCCCCCTTTTGAGTCCACAAACAATATGGCTCAAAATTATTATGTATGAAGGGTGTATGCAAAAAACATGCAGGGCATTTAGAGATCCTTTTTTTTAATAAAAACAGCGGGTTTAAAAAATTTTCTGTAACCTCCGAATAAAAAGTAGGCAATAAAAGTTATGTATTTATGTAAAGCAGTACCAAGTTGTGTAAATAGGGGGACG
>JAFDDL010000437.1 GCA_019310865.1 Deltaproteobacteria bacterium
AAGGCCGAAATTTCAATCGCCTGTACCCCGGCCAGCACCAACGCCATGGCCTGGACCGTCCCACGAATGATGTTGTTAAAGGGCTGTTCTGCCGTCAGCGACAGACCCGACGTATGGCAGGTAATGGCCACGGACAGCGACCGCGGGTCTTTGGCGCCGAACTCTTCCTTCATCATTCTAGCGAAAAGGCGACGGGTGGCCCGAATCTTTGCGATTTCCTCAAAAAAATCCATGCTGCAGTTGACGACAATCGCGATTCTCGGAGCAAACGTGTCGATGCCAATGCCCCGCTTAAGCATTTCCCTGACCAGGTGCCGTATTTCTATAAACCCCAGCGCCATCTCTTCGACGGCATTCAGTCCCGTTTCGCTGAAATAGTAAGTGTCTTCGACAAAAGAATGGAATTTCGGCATGTGCTCTGCGCAAAAAGCCATGGTGTCTGCAGCAAGTCGCAGTCTCAACGCAAACGGCATATGAACGGCATAGGCACAATCTTCCGCATAAAATGGTATCTGGACGACCGATCCCCTGAGTTGTTCGGAAGGGACCCCCCTTTCCCCGGCGGCCAGGTAAAACCCGGCAAGCGCGAATACCTGCGGAAGGGAAAAAGATACGGAAATGTCACCAAGCGGTAAGCCCTTGAAGAGCTCCCGATAATCGTTGTGGCAGCATAAGGATACGCCCTGGGTCCCGACAGCGTTTTTTGCCAGGGGATGATCCGGGTCCAGCATCGCCAGGGTGGGACTGTCTCCGATCACATCGATACCGGTCTGCCCCTTGCTGATCAGGTATTTGAGTTGCTCATTTGAACGAGAGGGACCGCCCTCGCCCGATAGTTCTCGTTGAATCCAACCGCCCGTATGATGACTGCTTGACTTTCGCCCGCGCGTGTAGGGATATTTACCGGGCGCATTGAGATGTTTCTCATAATCCATGTTTTCGGTGTCACCCGGCGTATAGACCGACTTGACCGATATCCCGGACCGTGTAATATTTTCGGGCATTGCCTATCCTCCCAGTTTCGGCGGAACCAGGTTAATCGAAACCAATTGATAATAACTTAAATCACGCAGCCGTTTATTTCGGCTACGACATATCCTATTTCGAATATAAAAAATTGTCAACAACATTCTTTGAAAAAAAATCGAGGCCGACCAAGTTAAAATCGAAATTGATTCATGGCCGAATACTTGTTAACGTAAAAAGGATAGACAATAACCGACAACCAATTGGGAAAGAAAAAATAAAATGAAGTATCAGCGATTCGCAGTATCCCTTATGGGGACGGCCTTTCTCATGCTCCTGGTTGCATCCGGCCTGGCCGAGCAAGTCGAAGCGGCGCCCGGGAGCACAACCCTGACCCAGGCGGTCATGTGTGAAAAAATCAGCGACGGCAAGGCTTTCAACCAAACCGTCATCTTCTCCATTGAGAGGGGGTCAGCTTTTTGCCTGAGCGATTTTAATCCGGTCGTTGAATCCGGTTTCATCTATCATAGATGGTATCGTCGGGGCGAATCCATCGCAAATATCAAGTTGGCGCTGCATCCACCGCAATGGTCCACCTACAGCAGCATACGGATTCGCGAATCGGATATCGGTCCCTGGCGTGTCGATATCACTGATGAAGACGGCGCCGTCTTAAAAACATTAAAATTCAGCATCACCAGGTAGCTTGCCCATGCATTCGATTGAAACCTTTTTTTCGGCCCTCAGATGGCAGGACATCCTCGACATCGCCATCAACAGCTATATCATGTTCCGGCTCTATGTACTGTTTCGGGGCACCACAGCCTTTCGGGTGATGCTGGGCCTGGCCTGTCTCTGGTTTTTCCAGCGCCTGTCGGTTTCCGTCGGCCTCATCGTCACCAGTTGGGTCATTCAAGGCATTACCGCGGCCGCAGCGATTATCATCATCGTAATCTTTAGAAATGAAATTCGGAAAGTCTTCCAGGCCAAAAACCTGCGGGCCATCATCTGGGATCTTCCGGACAAACGGGATTATTCATCGGTTGAATCGTTGGTCGATGTGATATTTGAGCTGGCTGAAAAGAAAATCGGCGCCCTGATCGTCTTTCCCGGAAAAGATGACATAGATGACATCGTTGAAACCGGTCTGCCTTGGCAGGGCCTGGCAACCCGTGAAATGATCAAAAGCATTTTCTGGCCCGGAAGCCCGGTTCATGATGGGGCCGCGATTCTTGACGGCAGGCGGATCTCGAAGGTGGCCAGCATTCTACCCCTTTCCCAGCGAGAAGATCTGCCGTCGACTTTCGGCACCCGTCACCGGGCTGCCGCCGGCCTTGCCGAGCAGTCCGACGCGCTTATCATCCTGGTGTCCGAAGAGACGGGAAACGTACTGGGCGTCAAAG
Source organism: Deltaproteobacteria bacterium (assembly GCA_019310865.1). The sequence continues at coordinate 2,370 of JAFDDL010000437.1, forward strand.
GCAAGGATTTTATCCAAACCGGGGACCGAACTGAATTGCGCTCCCTGATACGCCGGCATACGACCCGTATCAAAGGCGATCGCAAGGCCAATAATAATGAGCGCATTGAATTGGGCCTGGCGGCGGTGCTATCTGTTCTGCTGATATCGAGCGTTTGGGTCAGCTTCACGCGAAACCCGGATACGCTCATCTCCTTTGAAGTCCCCTTACGTTATCTGAATCAAACGCCGGGGGTTGAAATCGTCGAGGCATCCACGGACACCGTCATGGTGAATCTCATCGGGGCGGGCCCCCTGATCAAATCGATGCGGCCTGACCAGGTGGAGGTGGGCATTGATCTGGCCCAGGCGACCATCGGGAAAAACATCATCGAAATCCCACCGGATGTCGTATCGCTGCCCCCGGGTATTGCGCTGAAGCGGGTCACGCCGCCGGCGGTTACCATCACCCTCGACACCCGCACGGACAAGACATTACCGGTTCAAACCGACTGGGACGGATCCCTGGCGGAAGATCTTCTGATGACCGGTGTAAAAATCCACCCTCAAACCGTCCGTGTAACCGGAAGCAGTCTGCTATTGAAAGAACTGGAGACGCTATACACGGCCGCCCTCCCGCTGGGTGACATTGAAGAGAGCGGTCAGTCGACGGTTTCCGTCATTCTTCCGGACAAGGTCGGTCTGGCGTCGGGCGCAAGTGGACAAATTACGGTTCAGTATACCATTCAGCTCCGATAAAAGAAAAGGGTGCCGCCCCCAATCTCGTAAATGGAAACCGTTTTGAAGCTGCCTTACCGCATCACCCCCGGCTGCAAAGCGCCTCCACGTCTTCGATTTCCCGGGGTGGTCCGGCCAGCAGTTCGCAGCCGGTCTCGGTAATGAGCACCCCGTCTTCGATTCGAATACCGATCTCTTCTTCCGGCATCATGACGAGCGGCTCGATCACCAACACATACCCCGGTTCAAAGGGCTTGTCGTCGTCTGATCGCCAGCCATTGGCATCATGGATGTTCAGGCCCACCGGATGACCGCAGGTGCCGTACCCATATTTTTCAAGGCCGTGTTTTTTCCAGGTTTCGTAGACTGCAAAGTGGGCATCCCGGGCCGTGGCGCCCGGTTTCATGGTTTCAATGGCCCGTTTCTGGGCCTCAAGGACAATTGCGTACACCTCTTTTTGGCGGTCTGTGAATCGGCCGTTGGCCGGAAAGGTGCGGGTGATGTCCGAGCAATACCCCTTGTAATCCACACCGGAATCGATCAGGACCAGATCCCCATCCTTGATGTCCTGGTTGTTGTCCATGTAATGCGGAATGGCTGAGTTGCCGCCGGTGGCCACAATGATGTTCGATTCATATGCATCCAGGCTTCTGCCGGTCACATCCGGTCCCCGGGACCCGGTTTCGTAGTCGAAGATGGCCACACCCAATGATTCGTTTTCCCCGGGCTTTAGGGTCTTCATGATTTTCTCAAATGCCGATTTATGAATCTCAAAGGCTATTTTCAGGCAATCGACCTCATAAGGATCTTTGATTCGCCTCATCTCGTGAATCAACGGGGCGATGTTTTTAAACCGAACCCACAGGAAGCGCTCTCGGATCGTGTTGAGCTGGATCAAATCATTGGACAGGGGTTTGGTGAAACTCGGTCGGGTTCCAACATTGACCCAGAGCAGTTCGCTGCGCAGCAAGGCCTCG
>JAFDDL010000438.1 GCA_019310865.1 Deltaproteobacteria bacterium
CATATTCAACGAGGTCCGGGCGGTTTATGACGCGCCGGGGATGGACGCCTTCGGCTTGGGCATGCTGGCGCCGACCCTGTTGATCGGTGGAACGGAAGAGCAGAAACAACGGCTGCTTCCCCCCATCGCTAGGGGGGAGGTTATGTATTGCCAGGGATGGAGCGAGCCGGATGCAGGATCCGACCTGGCGTCTTTAAAGACCATGGCCATAAAGGATGGGCAGCACTATGTTGTCAACGGACAGAAGATTTGGACGTCCGTAGCCCATCTGGCGGATCATATGTTTCTGCTTGCGCGCACAGATCCAAATTCCAACCGGGGCAAAGGACTTTCGGTTTTTGTGTTGCGTATGGACGACCCGGGTATTGAAGTGCGTCCCATCATGTATATGCACAATACCCATATATACAACGAAGTGTTTTTCAAGGATGTCAGGGTGCATGAACGAGACCGGATCGGTCCGGAGCACGGTGGCTGGGAACTCACGCGACAGACAATGAACTTCGAACGTTCCGGACTGGAACGGTTTGTTTACGGGAAGATCACCCTTCAGCGGATCATCGATTATGTTAAGACAACCCGGCGAGACGGCAAATTCCTATCGGAAAGTCCCTTCATCCGCCGGAAGATTGCCAAGCTGTTTGCTGATCTGGAAGCAGGGACCGCGTTGTCCCAAAAGATTCTCTGGCTTCAGGAACAGGGGGGGCTTGCCATGGCCGCGACCCTGCCGTCGGAAGGCAAGCTCTTCACCACTGGACTGGGACAGCGAATGGCGGCCTTTGCCACGGAGGTCATGGGATTGTACGGCCAAGTGTTTGAATCAAAATGGGCCCCGTTAGGTCCCATGCTAAGCCATCACATGTCCGCGCCCGGTAAAAACCTCGCGGCAGGCAGCAGCGAGATACAGCGAAACCTCATTGCGTGGGTGGGTTTGGGTTTACCACGATTTAAGTAGTTGAAATAAAACGTACAAATGCATGTCAAGTAACGCAAGGAGAAAAAAATGGACCTTGGATTCACATCAGAGCAAAATGTTCACCGGCAGTTTGTGGCGGAATTCTTGGCAAAGGAATGCCCCTATGAATTTATAAAGGAAATTGAAGAGAGTGAGGAAGGATACAGTAAGAAAAAGTGGGCGAAAATGGCGGAACTGGGATGGACGCTGGTCTATCTGCCGGAGGAATACGGCGGGTTTGACGATCCGTCGTTCATGGACCTGTTGATCATCATGGAAGAGTTGGGAAAGGCCGCCGTACCGAGCCCCTTTTTCTCTACGGTTATTCAATGCGGCCTCGTTATTCTCGAGGGCGCTTCGGAAGACCAGAAAAATACGCTGTTGCCGGAAATGGCATCCGGCAATCTGATCATGGCCCTGGCGCAATATGAAGAAGAGGCAAGCTACAAAGAGACCGGCATCAACATGTCCGCGGAGGATAAAGGCGATTGCTATCGCCTCAGCGGCACCAAACTGTTCGTTGCGGACGCCAATATTGCAGACAAACTGATCGTAGCCGCCCGGGTAAAAGATGCCGGTGTCACCCTGCTGTTGGTGGATGCAAAAGATCCCGGCATCACGGTCACCAAAATGCCCACCGTGGGAATGGACAACATTTGCGAGGTGATCTTTAAGGACGTAAACGTGCCGGCCGACCAAGTCATTGGCAGACCCGGCGGGGGTTGGGAAATCCTGGAAAAAATGTTTCCCAAAGCCACCGTTGCAAAATGCGGAGAAATGCTCGGCGGCGCCTCGGCAGCCATCGAAATGACCGCCGCCTACGTAAAGCAGCGCGTGCAGTACGGCAAGCCCATCGGTGGATTCCAGGCGATACAGCATTTCATGGCCGATATGCAGCTGGCCTATGACACGAGCAGCAACTATTTGTACAAGGTCGCATGGATGATCGAAGAGGAAATGGAGGCAACCAAAGAGGTATCGTCGTTAAAGGCCAAGGTCAATGAGGACTACAAGTTTGTCGCCGAGCGGGCGGTTCACCTGCACGGGGGAATCGGAACCACGCGGGAGGGTAATGTGGGGCTGTTCTACCGGAGAGCCAAGGCCTTTGAATTTGCCATGGGAGATACCGGCTATCATTGCGAGATAGTTGCACAGGCGTTGGGTTTATAAGATATGACTTCATCTGATGAAATAATACTAGTTCCGGCCGACCCAGGGAATGTTGCTCTCGTTCCTGAGCTGATGTTTGCAACTGATCCTTACATCTGGTCGTACCTCTTCAACGGGCAGCGCAGCCTATTTGACCGTTATATAATGAAATTATGGCCCCACAGAGAAAATATTTATTCGTATGATACGACCACTGCCGCGATGATGGGTGATCAACTGTTGGGTATTGAAATGGGTTACCCTGTTGAGACGATTGATAATCGGAACCGGAAAACTCGTGAGGTGGCATCCGGTTTGTTTGATGACGCCATGGTTGCAGATATGGTCGTAAGAGGAAGGCTAATTGATTATATTCTGCCCAATGCACCAAAACGTGCTTACAAGCTTCACACGCTATCAATTACAGAAAACGCGAGAAACCGGGGTCTTGGCAAATTGCTCCTTGAAAATGCATTTGAGAAAGCGCGTAGCCACGGCCTTAAATCCGTTCATCTCGGTGTATATGCCGACAATTCGGCGGTTCGTTTTTATAAAAGAATGGGAATGGAGATCCTGGTAGAGACACGTGTGCCGCGACTGGAGGCGCATGGCATCAAAAAACATTACCAAATGGTAAAAGAACTATAGAGGGCGGAAATGGCGGAACCTGGGAACATGGAACTGAGGGAAAAAATCAAGGCCGAAATTGAGGAGGCCATGGGCACAGGGGATTTTCTCTTGCGATCTGCTGATAACGTGGAAGACAGGTTCGGGATGCAGCAAAGATTAGCAGGTGAGGATACCATCAGAATGTTTTGCAATGGCATCGGCAATGTAAATCCCTTATACCGCAGCGTGGACTATGCAAGAAACAGTATACACGGAAGTCTTATAGCACCTCCCCATTTTTTGCATGCTATCGCCTGGCAAGGGGGGACACAAAAAAAACCGTTGGATTGCATTTCAGGTGGTTTTTACGGCGGCAACCAGGCGGAATGGTTTAAAACCATACGAGAAGGCGACCGGTTTACCGTATTCACTATACCGGGCGAGGTTAAGGATATCACAAGAGAAGGCACCGCATTTCAATTTTTGCATACGACGAAAACAGCCTATAAGAATCAGAAGAACGAAATTGCAGGTATCTTCGATTCAACCAGCGTCATGTTTGTCGATAACAATAAAGACGGTCAGGCTCCCGAAAAACGGGTCAGAAAGGCACCGGAGGTACGTTACTGGTCTGAAGAAGAAGTAGAAGAGTTGTACCAACTCATAGGAAAAGAGCCAATAAGGGGGGCTGAACCACGCTACTGGGAAGATGTTAACGTGGGGGATCAACTACCACCAACGCATCATTTTTTTACACCGCAGCAAACCATTGCTTTTTTAAGTGGCTGCGGCAAGTTTGAAGATTGGCGCTTTAGAATGTCAGAGACAAAGGGCATTGCTTCAAGTGGTTTTGAGATGCGCCCGAACCCTAAAACCGGCATTCCAGAATTTTCTGATCCCTGGTGGCATGTTTTTGATTCGGTTGCAGAGCGTGAGGGTATGGACCGTGTGTTTTGTCCAGGGCGACAGTTGGAATGCTGGCTTGGCAGCCTGATCACAAATTGGATGGGAGATGCCGGATTCTTGAAAAAGATGGCATGCCAGTTTCGGGCGCTGCTCTTTGATGGATCAAGGGTCATCTGCAGAGGCAAGATTGTGAACAAATATATGGAAGGTGAAGAACATCTGGTCGATTTGCATGTCACTTTAGAGGACCATGATGGCGTCTTTGCTGTACCAAATTGCTCAGCCACAGTGGTCCTTCCGTCAAAAAATATGAGTCATTGGCAATTCTTAAAATAACAAAGTCCATGCGGGAGCATCGGCCTATCCGATATTCTTGAACCTTATGTGGAAACAAGGGTAATCTAAACAAATTTTA
>JAFDDL010000439.1 GCA_019310865.1 Deltaproteobacteria bacterium
CTCTGGGTTGTGGTATGTGAACCGGATCAAATATTCCTTCTCAACTTCTGGTGACGCTGCGATTTGTAAGGACTCCCGCTGGACCAAGGCAAACAGAAGCACACTGGCCGCTACAGCCATGACCGTCGCCCCGGAAATGGCGCCTAACACGCTAAAGCGGATCTGTCTTGTGCGGACCAGGAAACGCCAGCTTCGTACCCACCAGGGCGGATTGATCATTCGGACACCGGTCATCACACCGGCCGTAAAATCTGACGGCACTTCCAGTTTCGGAACTTTCCGGGTAAGTGCGATGATCGCTTTCAGCTCCTTGAACCGGCGAATTGACGCGTCGTCTACCGGCGCATCCCCACCAGGCCTTTTTCTCTGACCGTTTTCAAGCGGTCCGTCCGCTTCATCAAGGAGTTGATCGATAAATCGATTATCCATCCTTTCCCCCCTTCTCAGCGCCCATTAAAGACCGTAGTTTTTCCAGGCCACGGTAAACCCGCATCTTTGCGGCACTTAGACTGATCCCCAGAATCTGCGCCACCTCGTTAAAAGGGAGCTCCTGCATATATCGAAGTACCACGGCCTCACGCAGGTCCATTGGAACCAAGCGCATGGTTTTCTCAAGATTTCTAACCGCCTGCTGTGCTATCAACAGATTCTCCGGCGAGGGATTATTGCCCATGGCGTATGTATCATTGGCTGTGAAATTTTCATTCCTGCCCATCAGCACTTCACGTTTCTTTGTCAGATGGTTTCGGGTCAGGTTCAGGCATATGGTGTACAACCAGGTAAAAAAGCTGTTTTCCAGTTTATACCTGTGAAGGTTCGTGAACGCACGGATAAAGGCTTCCTGAGATAGATCCTGCGCGGTTTCGACACTCGATGTCATTCTGAACACCAGGTTAAAGAGGGGGTTTTTGTATCGATCCACCAACTGCCCATAAGCATCCTTGTTACCGGACAAAACCGCTTCAATTATCAACGCATCAGATGTCTGATTCATTCACAGCCTGCCCGGATTAATCTTTGAACACGTACCCACGGTGCGAGACGACATCACCATAATGGTCCCCCGGTATCATCGTTCTATAACCATATACAGATAGCCGACCCCAAAAGGCACATTTAATTGACAATAAGCACTGAATTCGTTTGTCCGAATCCATCGGGAATCTGTTTCCCGGACTTTGGATCGCTGACCCAGGCCAAACCATCAATCACAAACATGTAGAGATAGACCCCCGGATCCAACTGAAGTGTCACCGTCCATATTCCTGTCGGAGCCTTTTTGAGCGGGGTTGCCCCGGGCGCCCAGTCATTGAAGGAGCCAACCAGGTCCACGGTGCCTGCATGAGCGTTTTCATATCGAAAGATCACTTTTCCCATGGACTGGCTGGTGCCCTTCACGGCGGATGTCATCACACAGCCGGCGTTTAATGCAAGCAAAAGCGCACCCATTGTAATCCATATGAAAGAATTTCGTTTTTTCAAGCTGCCAGGCTTCTCCAAGAAAGGCGTTCCGACCGGAACCTATTATAATTATTGCGTGTATTGAACCCTTCCGCCCCGCCACAGGGGATATCCGGTTTCCACGTCTCTGAGCTCCACAACGATATTCTCATCAACGATGATGCTCACGGCGATATTTCTCAATTCTCCGTTATAATCGACGGTGTAGCCGTCAACAGATACGATGTCTCCCACCGCCGGTTTATCCACGCCCGAGAACTCCCAATACCACATGGGCCCCACTCCGAATACAACCATATTCTCTTCATCGATAGCGATTTCCATACCGTTTCCCGGCAAGCCGCAGGTGATGACATCGCCTTTAACATCAAAATATTCACCTGCCAGGATATCATGAACCGGTCCGCTACCGCCACCTGTTTTATACCTGTTTTGTTCAATGGCTCCTTGACAGGCACCGTCACTATCACTCAAAGGACCGGCATCGGAACCACCGCCATATCCGTTTCCCCCAAAGGAAACAGTGGAGAGCCCCATCAAAAAAATCGTCACAATAATTAATAATCCCGCTTTCTTTACCATTTTTCAATCTCCCGTTGTTATGTGTTTGTCTATATATACCGGGAAGTGTGAAAAAAGTAACAGCCATCGCGGGGAATTACCTTGATAGCATTCCGGGTATCTGTGACGTCAAGATGAGTTGCGGCCTTTCGCCTGCGAGAAAAGGAGCAGCTTATGTTTTCACGCCCTATTTTTCAGTTATGACGGTACGCTTCAGTGGTTTACCATGGCAACCCCCTTGCCTGATATTAGTTTCATCAAAACGCTTGCAATATTATGAAAAATGCATTATATATTATCAATAAATAATCAGGAGGCAAGATCATGCCATCATTACAAGTCAGAGAATTGCCTGAACAAATCTATAATAAACTCCAAGCCCTGGCAAGAAAAGAGCATCGAAGTTTTTCTCAGCAGGCAATTGTTACGATTGCGAAAGGGCTGACTTTGGACGAAAACCATAAAAAAAGACGTGCCGAATTACTCAATCATATTTTAAACAATCCAATTGAGATAAAGGGGAATAACATCTCTGATCCAGCTAAGTTAGTGAGGGAAGATCGAAACCGATGATAACTATCTTGGATGCAAGTGCCGCAATTGAAATTGTTCTTCATAGACCAAAAGCCCCCGGCCTGATACAGCACGTGGAAAATTCGGATTGGGTAATAGCGCCTAGCTTATTTATTTCCGAAGTGACCAATGCTTTCTGGAAGTATTATAAGTTTGGTAATTTGTCCATAGAACAATGTGAAACAGCCGTTGAACATTCAATCGCCTTACCTGACGAATTCAGTAATGACAAAGACTTGTTCCGAGAAGCATTTTCAATAGGATGCCGTGTCGGAAAACCCGTTTATGATATGTTCTACCTTATTCTTGCAAGGCGCAACAATGGTTATTTAATGACACTCGACAAATCCCTTTCGGATATTGCCGATAACAACTCGGTTCGAACAGTAACCCTTTGATCATGCCCGGTATTAATTTTACTAGGAAATTGTCACAGAGAAACTTCGCACATTGCTTGAAACACAATAATAACATATAGTCTTTTACGGATGCAATTTCTTCAAAATCGCTCTTTGTAAGCGAATGGCTTCATTTTAATGCAAAGGAGGAACAAGGTCGTGAGAATATTATTTAAGATACCTGTTGTATTTGTTGTAATTATTTTTCTTATCTATTCAGAAGTCATGGCCGTTGAACAAAAAAAAACACAGTCTGTAAATGAAAGAATTTTAGAAATACTCATTGAAAAGAACATCATTACAAAAGAACAGTATAAAGAATTAAGACAACTGGCCCAAGAAGAAGAAATCGACAAAAAGCCAAAAGTTGTGGCCGGTTTCAATAAGGGTTTTTATATTGAATCTACCGACAAACAACATAAAATAAAATTCGATGGCCGTCTTCAAGGAGATTTCAAAGCCTATCTCGGAGACCATCCCGATCACTCGTCTTTTTATATTCGCCGGGCAAGGCTGTGCGCTTCAGGAACGCTTTACAAATATTATGATTTCAGAGTCGAGGCGGAATTTGCCAAAGGCAGTGCACGCTTGAACGACGGGTTTATGAACATCCATTATTGGCCCCGGGCACAACTAAAGCTCGGACAATTTAAAGTTCCTTTTTCACTGGAGGAATTGGCCTCAGACAATTGGATCGACTTGGTTGAACGCTCTCTTGTCAACAGGCTGGTTCCATCCCGGGATCTTGGCGTGATGATCCATGGCGGCTTTCAAGATCAATTGTTCTACTATCAACTGGGCGTTTTTAACGGATACAAACTCAATCAGGTAAGTGATGCGGATGACACCAAAGATGTTGCCTTTAGGCTGTTGGTTTCACCGTTCATAAGGACAGGGCACAAAGCCATTGAAGGTTTACGATTCGGCGGTGCCCTGACATATGGTAACGTCAATCTAACAGAGGCCCAATGGTGGAATTCCGGTGAGTTTAAAACCGCTTCCGGAACGACGTACCTGAGCATGGCAAATGGTGTGGTGCAG
>JAFDDL010000440.1 GCA_019310865.1 Deltaproteobacteria bacterium
GATCACGTTTTTGAGCGGGTTAAATCGGATTTTCCGGTGGAGGTAACCTGCAAAATCGAATGTTCCGATTGCTGTCATGCCCTGTTTGATATTTCACTGGTGGAGGCACTCTATCTAAATTACCACTTCAAGCGTGTCTTTTCGGATAAGCAGCAGGCAGCATTGCGGGATAAAGCCAATACGGCGGATCGCATCATCTATAAAATCAAACGAAACGCCCGGAAGCACCTGGAGAGCGGGCAGGACGAAGACGCCATTGTCCGTGCCCTTTCTGTTGAACGGATTCGATGCCCCCTGCTAAATGATCAGAGCAAATGTGATTTATATGACCATCGGCCGGTTACGTGCCGACTTTACGGCGTGCCGACGGAAATCGGGGGGCTTGCGCATACTTGCGGTAAATCAGGCTTCATTAAAGGTAAAACCTATCCCACCGTCCATTTGGATAAACTCAATGCCCAGCTCTATGCACTGGCCGACTCGCTGGTGGCGTCAATCAGTTCGAAATATGATAAACTCGCACAGGTTGTGGTGCCGGTTTCCAGTGCAATGCTGACCGTTTACAATGACGATTACCTCGGCACCGGCACCGACTCGGATGGGGCGAATGATGAGACCTCAGAAAAAGGAGAAATCGATGAGTAGCCTCTCGCTCCAAGAGGAAGAGAAACGGAAAAAGGCCATTTTTGACCAAATGTCCCCTCGCCGTCAGAAACATATCCTGAAAAAGGGTTATGAAGCCTGGGATCCATTTGAAGCACCCAAGGACCCGATCGATATCCGAACCGACAAGACCAACCGGACCAGCCAGATGCTCGTGAGAGAATTTCTGCAAAATTACCGGGGTGACAATTACAGCAACGAATTTGCCGCCGGCGTCTTTGAACTCTGCCTTGGAATTGTAAACGACGATGAGCGATACAGAGGAATGTTTGAATTCTCCTGCTGGTATCAAGAATTGTTGCGCCGGGAAGGCCGCGATTAAACAACCGGCTTGCACAATATTCCCAAGGCTTCGAAAAAGCAAATTCAACAATAATTACGGTTCTGATTCCCGTTGACTTGCCATGGCGCTTCATCTAACATACTGAGGTGATTGCAGCGTCGGGCTAGCGCACCGACATCTCTTTGTTATGCAGGCCTATCTCCTGAGAACACAGTTTTCTGTTAATATTGGAAATAAAAACTTGATGAGACAGGGCATATGAATGAACATCTTGATCCACTGATTCTGGCACGAATTCAGTTTGCCTTTACCATTTCGTATCACATTCTCTTTCCGGCATTCACCATCGGGCTGGCCAGCTGGTTGGCCGTGGTCGAATGGCGGTGGCTGAAAACCGGCAATGAGATCTATCGGGACATCTACCGTATGTGGGTGAAAATATTTGCGGTGACCTTTGGAATGGGCGTTGTTTCCGGTGTGGTGCTCGCGTATCAAATCGGCACCAATTGGTCGGTCTTTGCCGACAAGGTTGGTAATGTGCTGGGGCCGTTATTTGGCTACGAGGTCCTCACGGCTTTTTTCCTGGAAGCCTCGTTTCTCGGCATCATGCTCTTTGGATGGGAGCGGGTCAGCTCGCGGATGCATTTTACGGCCACGGTAATCGTCGCCGTTGGTACGCTGATGTCGGCCTTCTGGATTCTGTCCGCCAACAGCTGGATGCAGACACCGACCGGCTTTCGCATCGCAAGTGATGGGTTGTTCTACCCCACAAACTGGCTTGAGGTTATCTTCAACCCGTCGTTTCCATATCGGTTTTTTCATATGGTAACGGCCGCCTATCTGACAACGGCTTTTGTGGTGGCCGGGGTTGGTGGCTTTTATCTGTTTATGAAAAAATCGGTTCCCCATGCACGAATCATGTTTGGAATGGCCATGCTCATGGCCGTATTCGTCGCCCCATTTCAACTGCTGGTGGGTGATCGGCATGGCCTCAATACGCTGGCGCACCAGCCGATTAAGGTCTCTGCCATGGAAGGGATCTGGGATACGGAGCGCGGAGCCGCCTTAAAACTTTTTGGATGGCCGGATGAGGCCGCCGAAAAAACCCGATATGCCATCGAAATTCCAAAGCTCTCCAGTTTGATCCTCACCCATGATTTGAACGGTGAAGTCAAAGGATTGAAGGAATGGCCCCGTGAAGAGCGCCCACCGGTGGCCCTGGTTTTCTGGTCGTTTCGAATTATGGTGGGGATGGGAACCGTGATGATTCTCACCGGTATTATCGCAGCCATTCTCCATTTTAAGAAGCGGCTTTTCGATATTCGGTGGTTTCAACTTTGGTGCATGGCCCTGTCTCCGGCGGGTTTCATTGCCGTTTTGGCCGGATGGTTCGTCACGGAAATCGGGCGGCAGCCATATTTGGTTTTCGGGCAGCTGAGAACCCTGGAAGCGGTCTCTCCCGTGTCGAGCACACTGGTAGCCCTATCACTTTTGGCCTTTATCATTGCTTATCTCTTTGTCTTTGGAGCCGGCACCTATTATATTCTCAGACTCATTGGAAAAGGTCCCGAGGGCGCGGAGCATCCGTACGGCGATCACGGTGTCGACAAGCCGCCCATTGTGACGGATTTGGTATCGGAATAGGGAGACGCACATGTTCAGTTTTGAAAGTTTCATCGACCTGCCACTTGTCTGGTACGTCCTGATTGCCACGGCGATATTTTTATATGTCTTTCTGGACGGTTTTGATCTGGGGGTTGGCGTCCTGTTTCCCTTTGCACCCACAGACCAATGCCGAGACGGAATGATGAACTCCATCGCCCCCTTCTGGGATGGCAATGAAACCTGGCTTGTTCTCAGCGGCGGCGGACTGTTCGCAGCCTTCCCCTTGGCGTATGCCGTGCTCATGCCGGCATTTTATGCACCGATCATGCTCATGCTCCTGGGGCTTATCTTCCGGGGGGTGGCATTTGAATTCCGGTTCAAGGCCACGGGGCGCTCCCGAAAACTGTGGGACGTCTCGTTTCATTTCGGATCCCTGCTGGCTGCTTTCACGCAGGGCGTTATTCTCGGAGCGTTTGTTCAAGGCGTGGCTGTTGAGGGCCGGGTGTTTGCCGGCCATTCTCTAGACTGGCTTACGCCTTTCAGCCTCATGACCGGACTGGCCTTGGTTTTTGGTTACGCCCTGCTCGGCGCCACCTGGCTGGTGATGAAAACAGAAGGGATCACCCAGGGCTGGGCGCGAAAATGCGCCGGATATCTATTCGGGTTTGTTGCATTTTTCATGGGCATGGTCAGCCTGCTAATGCCGCTCATGAACGACGCGGTTCGGCGGCTGTGGTTCAGCATGCCGAATTTCTTCTATCTGCTGCCCATGCCCCTTTTGTCGGTCCTAACATTTATCATGTTATGGTTCGACCTGCACCACCAGCGCGAATATCGACCCTTTTTCCTGTCCCTTGGTATTTTCTTGCTTAATTATATCGGATTGGGAATCAGCATCTTTCCCTGGTTGGTGCCGCATGCCATTACCTTCAGGCAGGCCGCAGCCGCCCCGGAATCCCAATCCCTGCTCATCGTCGGCACAGCCCTTCTCCTGCCGGTGGTTTTGCTGTATACGGGCTACTCGTATTACATATTCCGGGGTAAAACATCCCATGATGCCCATTACTGAAAAAAAGCGCCAGTGGCTGTGGTTTGTCGGGTTGTGGAGCGCCGGCCTGGCCGTGGTGTTCCTGTTGGCGTTTGCGACCCGTTTTTTTCTGAGTGCCGGCTGAATGCCAATTGGATCTAACGATCCAAAACAAAAGGATTGCGAATGACACAGGCAAAACCGACATCGGCCTTGCGCCGAATGTTTCGTGCTAAAATGGAAGGGGACGGTCTTGAAGCGCCCGTTATTGATACCTTTCTGCATTATTACGATCTGGTGGCGGCGGGTGAAACCGGCCTCATCTACGACCGGGACATTTCACCGGTAACGGATCAGGAGATGGTTTTTGCTGAAAACGTGACGCGGTATGCCGAAATCGGAAGCGCTTCATTGCCAAAAAGCGTGCGGATTGTGCTCAACGG
>JAFDDL010000441.1 GCA_019310865.1 Deltaproteobacteria bacterium
GTTTCTCCTAATTTGTCTGCGTAAGCTCGGCGCTATTCTATTGCACCGGCAGTTTCCGGCAATGTGCTGCCGCCGTCGATGACAAAGGGCTGGCCGGTTATATACGCTGCTTCATCGGAGGCCAAAAATGCGGCAAGCTGTCCGATTTCTTCGGGCTTTCCAAGCCGTTTCATCGGCACGGTTGACGCAATGGCATCTATGACCACTTCCGGGTTGTCGGGCGCAATGTTTGCCGCGGCATTCTCAAGCATGGGGGTGCGGATCATTCCCGGACAGATCATGTTCACGTTCACGTTGTTTCCGACGAATTCGATGGCCAGCGCCTTGGTGAAGCCCCAGATAGCTGCCTTGGTGGTGGCGTAGGCGGACTCGCCGGCATCGGCTACCATGGTGCCGGTTACCGATGACAGGTTAACGATTTTTCCGTAATTTTTTTCCACCATATAGGGCATGGCCGCCTTGGTGCAGTTCCAGGCGCCGTTAATGTTCACGCCAAAGTGAAAGTCCCGGGTTTCATCACTCATGTCCAAAAATGGTTCCAGCTTGGCCACACCGGCGTTGTTGACGAGAATGTCGATTTTCCCGAATTTCTGCGCTGTTTCGTCCACAGCCTTCTTGACGGCCGAATAGTTGCGAATGTCGACTTTGAATGCCGTGGCATCGAGTTCTTTGGCGGACTCAAACACCTTGTCATTGATATCCAGCATCACCACCTGTGCGCCTTCCTGGGCGAAAATCTTAGCAATTCCCCAGCCGTTTCCCATTGCGGCTCCGGTGACGATGGCCACTTTGTTTTCTAAGCGTCCCATAATTGTATCTCCTTTTTGTTATGATATGATTCTTTAAATATGTGTAACTTTCTATAATTGGCATTCAAGCCCAATGGGTCTTTCGGGATCGTCCGGTACGGGTCACACAAGCCTCCGTAAGCAGGCACAGCATCTCAAATAACATACCCGCCGTCAGATTCGCAGAAATTCCTGTTGGGTCGTGGGGTGGGCACAGTTCCGTGATATCGGCCCCCACAATGTCCAAACCACGAAGCCCCCGGACAATATCGCGTACTTGAATTCCCGTCAGTCCGAATGGCTCCGGCAGGGTTGTTCCGGGGAAATAGGCGGGATCAAAGACATCCGTATCCAGAGAAATATAAACAGGACCGTCACCGAGGATCGACCGTGCTTCTTCAATAATTGCCTCGGCGCCGCCTTCATGCACTTCATCGGCTGGGACCACCCGCATTCCCGAGTCGTAGGAAAAGTCCCAGAGAATGGAAGCACGTCCCCGGATTCCGATTTGAATGGTCCGTTCCGGATCCACGGCACCATCAAGGACGGCTTTTCTGAATACCGAGTTGTCATTATTGTCATCACCACCGGGCGGTGTTCCTCCGGTATCCGCATGGGCATCCAGGTGTATGAGTCCAATCGGTTCATCGCGGCCAAGGGCCTTGAGGATCGGGTGGGTTATGGTGTGTTCCCCGCCGATGGACAAGGGGACCACATCCGCATCCTTTAGCCGGGAATATGCTGCATGGATATCTTCAACGCGCTCCCTGGCTGAATAACTGGAAAATTCAACGTCTCCATAATCAATGATACGGCATGATTCAAACGGAATGCAATTGGTTGCCTGGTGGACCGGTCCGTGGATATGAGACCATTTCCGGGCGGCCTGGGGTCCATGCCGGGTTCCTGCCCGGTGAGGGGCGCCCTGGTCCATGGGCACACCGATAAAAGCAATGTCCACGCCATCCAGATTCTTGGTATGGGGGGCCTGGAAAAAGCCCTGATGCTTTAAAAAATTTTCCGCGGCAAGCGAATAACCTTCTTCGGAAGCGCGCATTAAAAATTCACGGATCGTCCTATCTTTTACAGCGAGCACATCTTCCGTGCTTAGCGAATGATATTTGGCCAACCGTCCCTTACTTATTTTCGGCATGGTCCCTCCTTATTGCGCATTATCCTTCAACTTTGTACATCATCGACTCTTTGAATCCGGTTGTGACGCGGATATAGCCGGAAAGTATTTGGTTGAGATCCTCATCGCCGGTATCCACCCGGAAGGGCGCACCGTCCAATGCGATGATTTTGCTTCGGGTGGCTGCGACGATAATATTTTCTTTTCCCACCTGCTGGATCACCCGACTGCTGAGCTGCTGGTTTCCCCGGCCGAGCAGATACCCCTGGCCGCCGATGATGGTGACAATGATTTTTGTTTTCCGGCCGGTGATGATCTCCAGCAGTTGACGCTCGTTTACATCCCGGGCCACCAGCTCTTTATCTTCCACCACGTCCACGCCGATGAGGGTGTTGGGCAGTTTCAGCACGCGCATCACCGCCCGGGTAGTGGTTCCCGGGCCCACAATGTAGCACCAGTCATCCTGCATCCCATTCACGATCTGGCTTGCAATACCAAGAACCTGGGCTTCTTCGTTTGCAGATCGACCGGCCTTTACGGGCTGGACCAGTTTTCGGGAATAGGGAATGTGAAGATATCCATAGAGCCTTGCGCTGATGCGTTCGTTGCGAAAATCCTCCTCATTGATGTCCATGACAGCAGCTTCGCGGGTTTTTACGGAGTTACCGCTCAGATACATGCTTGCCAGCTCGCCGGCATTTCGGGGGTTGGTGGCAAACACCGCTGAGTGCATTTTAACACCGGCCGGGATGCCCAGGGCCGGCACCGTATCCCCGACGGCGTGGCAAATATTGCGGGCGGTCCCGTCTCCGCCCACAAAAAGCAGCAGCCCCACCCCGACATCGCGAAGATCCCGGGCGGCGTTTTCGGTATCACCTGCCGTGGTCTGATCGGGGGCGATGTGCCCCAGGACCGTGGTTTCAAAGCCCAGGGGTATTAATTCACTTTCTCCCATGTCACCTGGGTAGGTGAAAAAATGCAGATCGTCTTTTTGCGCCGCCAGGACGGCCAGGGCCTTGGATGCCCGAATGGGGGATTCCGGCGTGGCTCCGCGATGAATGGCCTCAGCCAGAATGTCCTGCCCATCGGTTCCTTTCAGGCCCACTTTGCCGCCCATGCCGGCTACGGGATTGACGATGAGTCCGATTTTCTTTTTCATTTTTTTTAGTAAGCGTTTTCCAGAATCTCTTTTACATCCTCAAGGGTCACATCGATTGGATTGGGAATATCAAAAGCAAAATCAAGGGATTTTAACGATTCCAAACACTCTTGCGCCAGCGATGGGAGATCTTCCTTTTTTGCACCGTAGTCTCGCAGGCGATAGGAAACGCCGATAACGTCCAATAGCTTTTCCACTGCGTCTGCGGCCATTTCGGCGGCCTCCAGATCGGAAAGTCCAATCGTCTCATAACCGAGCAAATCGGCTACCAGGGCGAAACGCGGCGCATTTCCCGGGATATTAGCCCGCATCACATGGGGCAAAAGTGGCGCCATGGACCGGCCGTGGGACAGCTCGAGATGGCCGGCAATGGGGTAAGACAGACCGTGCACCGCGCCGAGCATGGAACTCATATACGCTATCCCGCTCATGGTGGCGGCCATGGCCATCTGGGATCGCGCTTCAATATCGCCCCCCTTGGCGCATACCCGCGGCAGGTATTTACCGCAGATCTCGATGACCTTTTCCGCGTACATATCCGAAAAAGGTGTTGCGGTTTTGGACACCAGGCTTTCAATCCCGGTCACCAGCACGTCGATGCCGGTGTCGGCCGTGACGCTTTTAGGCATGCTCACCGTGAGCAGCGGATCGTTTATGACCACGTCCGGGATGGCAAAATCGCTGATGATCATGCCATGTTCATGGGTTTCAAGGTCCGTGACCGTCACAATGGCCAGACCGATGTCCGCACCGGCATTATTGGTGGTGGAAACCGAAATTTTCGGCACCCCTCGTTTTTTGACTAGTTGATAGCCGAGCATTTCTTCGAAATCGGTGCCGTTTGTCGCCATGAGCGATACGGCCTTGGCTGTATCCAGCGAGCTGCCGCCCCCAAATCCGATCACCAGATCGCACCCTTCGGCATTGAACTGTTCGGTGGCTACCTCTTCGGCTGTGCTGGCGGCGGCATTGAGCCCAAAGACAACTTTATTTGCGGATCTGAATTCCATAATTTGATTGTTTTGTATCATCGGTTTTTTCCCTCTGTCTTTGCTGCGGCTGTGCCGCGCAGTTATAATGGTTTTCGCTTTTCCCGGTACTGCTTGCAGGTGATGATGGATTTTTCCCACTCCTCCAGGGGCGTGGGATCCACCAGCGGAATCGAGCCGCTGTAGGGTATGTTTTCAAAGATCTCCGGTGTCTCATAGGCCTCTTTGGAGATCTGACGCATCACCGCGGCAAAATAATCGCAATCCGCCTGGGAAAAGGTCTCTGCCGGCTCCGGTGTGAAGGGCTCGGGGATGACATGGGGATGGTGGCTTTCCCAGTAGTTGACCAGACCGAAATCGGTCATGCGCACGGATACGACCTCTGTGCCGATGCCGGTATCTTTTTCCATCTTCTCCCAGGAAAACCGGGCCTGATCTACCCGGATTCTGCCCTCGCCGAGTTTACCCGGACCATAGGAGATGGACACCCCGGGGATTTGCATGAGCTGTTTTTCCAAGTAATTGTGGTTCAGGGCGGAAATTT
>JAFDDL010000442.1 GCA_019310865.1 Deltaproteobacteria bacterium
TTTTTGGAATCATAGTAAATTCCACCCGTTGGGTCATAATGATACATCAGCCTTTCTGTTTCTGCCAGAATTCGACACTCGTAAGGATAGATCTTGGGCGATAACTTCTGGTCCAGACCATTCACATCGTCATACGAATAATCAAGATTCAATGCCTGGTCCTGCTGGTCCGCGCTGGACATTTTCCGTATCCGCCTAAGAAGCGTGAGATTGGCTAGAAAATTATTGGGTTTATCCGGATTGTTGTACTTAATTAGCACATACGCATTGCCGTAAATATTCTGTGGCGCTATGCCCTCATAGTAGTATGCGTAGCGCTCGTCGTATTTTTCAGCTCGTTTATCGTAGTATTGCCCCAAGGGGGCCATTTTGGAGCGCCTGCAAAGCTTTATCTGGTGAAAGCGGCCCTTTGATCTGCTATCTTCCTTAAAGCGAGTATTGACACCGGCTTGCTCGGCATAGGATCCCAAGTCATCCGGAAGATGTTGCAGTTCATTGCTGTTCAGAATGATTTGCCAGGCCTTTTGGGGTCCGGATGGCCGTGGGAAGGGATAACCGGGCATGAAGGTTTCATACAATGGATAACCATCGTCACTCTGTTTGGCCGTGCCCACGTTTTTAAGCGTATCTTCAGCCAGGCGCTGGGTATGATAAAGCTGGCGTGGCGGCGTCACCTCAAATTCCGTAAAATTAGCAGCCACGTTGATTCCCTGGTCGCCGGGTTTGTTGAAGCGACCATAATCAAGCTTCGACATGAGTTTATCAAAGGGCAAACGGGTCTTGTCCGCCAGGGTATATTTCCCCGGTATGATTTCCGGAGCGATTTTTCCGACAATATCCGGGGCTTTAAATCCGACAGCCTCGGCCCAGACCGCTTTGGCCTTATCCGGATCATGGGTCAGGGCTTCGATCGTTTCGGGCTTGAGCAGTTTTCGCCAACCATCCACCAGGTCCCAGAAAGGCCTCGGATCATCCAAAGGGGCCTTTATTTTGATTAACTCACCCGCCTTGTATTCGTTATCACTAACCGCCACGATGGCCCAGGCTGGCTGCAACGTCACCAACACGGTGGTGATAATCGCTGCAAAATAATTAATTTTCTTCATCATACAACCTCCTGTACGTTTCGACAACATGTCACTAATATTTCAATATATGTTCAAAAAGATGTCACCTATTGGTCAACAATAAGCGAGCGGCCACTAAAAAGATGTGGACTAAAACGGATTCAACAGAATCATTACGTAATGGTCAATTGGTGCGTTAATAAACCATTATGTCAGTTTAACATATTGTTTATAAAATAAATTATATATTTATCAAGTCGGTGCATGATTAAACCGCACGTGGGGGCGCGCTGGGTAAGGTCCTCTTTCAATAAGCCGGCATAACCGGTTCAAAATTGAACCATTTGTAGCATCAAGCCACGTGATTTTGTGCAGGTAAGCGTGGAAACCTCACCCAATTAGCTGAAAACAATCTTACTCGTTGACTATGAAATCCAAATACTATAGTTATTTAGAAAACCATGCCATTTTCTAACTTATAGATTCCAATAATAATAAAACAAATACAAGTACAAAAACTATACCATATTGCCGTTTGTCGAGTCGATTATTGTATACTGTTAATTGTGCGCATTTTAAATGCGCTACCTGCTTTGCTTTGAATTCGGGATATTTAACGATTTTGTTATATTTTCTATGGGCTTGTTTCTATGATCCATGCCCTCGATCGGCATGTCCTGCGATTATTCATAATAAATCAGGATATTTGCGGGCTGTCCGTATGATTTTGGCACGGTAATTGCTGATTAAAGTTGCACCAAATAAACTATTTTACGTGCTATTAGGCCCATTTTTCCATCTACTATAAGTAAAAGGCCTTATCCGATTAAACCGTAGAAGGTATATGGGACTGCAATTTGTCGTGCCATATGACGAAATCCGCTATATTGCACGGCAATCCATTTGTGCTCATCATCCACTGAAGACGGCCGATGAGAACTGCCGCCGCCCAAGTGTATTATTGTAGCGGATGTTGCAACGAATATGTTTAACAAACAGCTATGTTTCAATATGTTACTCAGAACAATATTGACAGGAGATTTACGGGTGGGTTTTACAGGCGTGGGGCGGCCGGAGCAGAATCAAAACGGTTTTATTTTCTAATTGTTGTCGCATTGACATTAGTTGGCATCTATTTTGCTTGAATTTATCTGGAATAATCCTCACCCGTGGTGTTTTTGCAAGCCAAAATTTAAAGAGTGATCAAGGAGAAGACTGATGGACGTATTCAACCCGAGTCGAAGTTGCCCTGAGCGGCGATGGGTTTCTATGGTGTTGCTGGTCACTGTGCTGTTTCTGATAATCCCCATAACGTCCGTGGCCCAAACGACCTGGAACCGCCATGACGATCTATTTTCGGCCAGCTTTCCCACACCCATGGACGGCTGGGCCTGCGGCCGTTGGGGCTCGCTGTGGCATACCTCAGACGGTGGTAAAACCTGGAACGCCCAGGACAGCGGCACGGACCGGACCCTGGCCTGTGTGTTCTTTGTTGATGCACGCACCGGCTGGATTGTGGGTGCTGACGGGATTATCCTGAACACAACTGATGGCGGCCAGACCTGGAACCAGCAAAAAAGCCCCACCGAGCTGTTTCACATGGGTGTGCATTTCATTGACGCCAACAAGGGCTGGGTCGCCTCGGAAGAGACCAATATCCTCTACACCGAAGACGGGGGCGAGACTTGGGTACTCCAGTACGAAGACGAGATTTTCCGCTTTAAGGGCATTTCCTTTTCCGATGATCAAAACGGTTGGGCCGTTGGTGAATACGGCTTTATCTACGGCACCCATGACGGCGGCAAGACCTGGACACAACAGGGTGGGCGCTATGAATACGACGAAGAATCCGGGGAGCTTCACACAGGTGTCTTTCTATTTGACGTTGCCGCCATCGATGCCCAAACCGCCATCGCAGTGGGCGCTGACTCGAGGATACTCATGACCCAAGACGGCGGAGCCAGCTGGCAACAATTGGACGCCGGTCTTGACAGGACCCAGCTTTTCGGTGTGGCCTTTGATGGCAAGGACACCCTGGCAATCGCCGGCAAGGGTGCTTATCTGCTTTCAGAAGATCGGGGTAAAACTTGGAAACCCATCCGCTTTGAACCGTCGATGATTTACAACTGGATGTATGATTTTGCCCCCCAGGGGTCCGGTAATTTTATGGCAGTTGGCGAAGAGGGCGCGATTTACCTGAGTAAATCAAAAGACCTACTGGAAAGAGTCGATTATTGACCCAATTGTTTCCGATATAACCCAGTATAAGGAAGAGAACATGAGTGAAAAGGCCAAAAAAAGCGCACTTGATCGCTTTAGCAGGTTTGTAACAAATCACCGGGTAGCGGCCCTTATTATCACATTGATTGTCGCCGCCGGGTTCGCAGTGGGTATCTTCAGGATTCAGGGCGAGGTGTATCTGGAAGATCTGCTGCCCTATGACCATCCCTTTCTTCAAATTATTGCCAAGTTTTCCGGTGTATTTGGCACCGGTGGATCCGGCGCCATGATCCTGGTTCAGTCCAGGGACGAGGATGGGGATATCTTTAATCCAGCCCTCTTAAAAAAAGTGCAGGAGATCAACGCCGAAGTCTCCTTCTGGGATGAGACCTTTCGGGTATTGACTTACTCCATCGGCAGCCGCTCCATACAGGTTGCCAGGGTTGGCGGTATGGGGGACATCAGTTTCGAGCCGCTCATGTTTCCGGATGTGCCCGAGACCGAAGCAGGCTTGTCGGCGCTGGAAAAGGATATTTTTTCCGATTCGGGCATTCGGGGGCTGGTTTCCCAAAAGGGTGACATCACCATTGTGATCACCGAGTTTAAACCGGAGGTCACTTATGAGCAAGCGTATTCGCTTTTAATCGTCATCATTGATTAGTACGCCGATGAAAATACCATCGTTGAGAGTGCCGGGTTTCCGGTGCTGATGGGATGGATATACAGCTACGG
>JAFDDL010000443.1 GCA_019310865.1 Deltaproteobacteria bacterium
TAAATATGCATTCCCTGGGAGTTCAAATGAAACGGATTCAATCCTATCTTGTATACCATCCGATTGCAGCCTGTGTCTTTGGGGCCATCTTGCTGCTCCTGGCCGTGGGATGCGCCACCAACCCGGCCACCCAAAAACGAGAATTGATGCTGGTTTCCCAAGAAAAAGAGTTCCAAATCGGGCAGCGTGTGGACAAACAGGTCCGCGAGGAGATGGGTATCTATCTCGAACTGCCAAAACTTCGGGAAAAAGTCAAACAGGTTGTAACCAAGCTGGGAAAACACAGCCATCGACCCGATGTGATATATCGGGTGGAAATCATCGATACACCTGATTTCAATGCCTTTGCCGTACCGGGTGGGTTTTTGTATGTTCACCGGGGGTTGCTTGAGCGCGTGAATTCCACCGATGAAATGGCGTCGGTTCTGAGCCATGAAATTGCCCATGTGGCCGCCAGGCACTCGGCCGCCCAAATTTCAAAAATGCAGCTGTACAATATCGGTCTTCTTGGCCTTTCCATTGCCACCGGTGGCGGCGCACAGGATTTTGCACCCCTCATCAATTTGGGCGGTGCATTGGCATTCAACAAATTTTCCAGAGACGCTGAACGGGAGGCCGACCGTTTCGGCGTTGAATACATGACACAGGCCGGATTCAATCCAAACGCCGGCATTCGCCTGATGGAACAAATCCAACGTCTCAATGACCGGGAGCCTTCGGCGTTTGATACCTGGTTTCTGACCCATCCCCCGCCATCCGAGCGAATTGCCAATCTCAAGCAGGAAATAAATGCCATGCCCGGCAAGGACACCGCGACCGCCCGGCCCTTGGAGCGAAACGAATACATCGCCCTGCTTGACGGCTTGGCAGTGGGGCAATGGAACGGCCGGGAGCTTGTGAGCGCCGATCGATACATCAATAAGGAGTTTTCACTGAGCATACCGATCCCGGTGGGTTGGCAGGCCCGAATTAACAGTAAAAAGGAAACGGCTATTTTTTTTGATCGACCGAAAGAGGCCTTCGCCCATTTCAATATCCAGCCACTGCGTAAGCAACTGACGTCTGCAACCTGGTTTTCCAGCCTATCGAGCAAAATCAGCAAATCCGGCTTTCAGAAAACAAACGAATCCATCGGGCCGCCTCTGGCCCACGGCGCTCTTTCAGCAATCTTCAAAGGTAACAGCAGCCGATTGGGACCCGTTCGTCTCCTGCTGTTTGCATTTACCAAAAACAACAGCGGCTTTTCTCTGGTGGCGGTGGCCAAGGAAAACGCCTTTACCACGCTAAAGCCCCTGTCAATTGAAATGATCAACGCCATGCGGTTTTTATCCCAGGCAGAGGTCTCCGAGATTTCCCCACCGAGAATGAAAATTCATACGGTAAGAACCGGCGAAACCTGGGGGTCGATAACCAAACGATATTACACGAATACGCAGGAGTTAAATAAGCTGGCCGATTACAATGGCCTGACGGCAAACTCCGCACCGGCGCCTGGAATGATGCTGAAAATCCCGCCTACTTTAAGAATGCGCTGATGGGTTTATATCCCTTGGGGGTATTGTGTCATGACATTATTTATCGGCGTCTTACAACAGACCAACGGCAGGCACACGAATTGTAGGTGAATCATGACGATTACAAAAACGATAATATCTTGTTGCCTTGTTTTTATTTCGACTATTTTTCTTGAATGCAATGCCAGTGATAATGAAAAATCTGATGATAATATGACCCAACCATATTTTACGGAACGAAAAAGAATGGTTGAGCGTCAAATAATGGCTCGCGGAATAACCGATCAAAAAATCATTGGTGCCTTTCTCAAAGTGGAACGTCATTTATTTGTTCCTAAAAAATATATCCAGCGTGCTTACGGCGATCACCCCCTTCCCATTGGAGAGGGACAGACCATATCTCAACCCTATATCGTTGCCCATATGACGCATCAGTTGGGTTTATCCAAGACCGATAAGGTATTGGAAATCGGAACCGGCTCAGGATATCAGGCAGCGATTTTAGGTGAATTAAGTGATCACGTCTTTACAATTGAAATCATTGAATCTTTAGGTAAAAAAGCGGACAAATTGTTAGCAGAACTAGGCTACGGAAATATTCAGGTCAAAATTGGGAATGGGTACCAAGGGTGGAAAACCCATGCACCATATGATGCTATAATCGTAACGTGCGCCCCGACACATATTCCAAAACCCCTCATAGAGCAATTGAGAGAAAATGGGAAAATGATGATTCCAGTGGGAGACCGCCGTGATCAGAAATTATATTTGTTTCGAAAAATAGGAAAGGAACTCAAAATAGAAAATGTTCTTCCGGTACTGTTTGTTCCCATGATTGATGAAACCGGTAAAAAATATTAAATAACGAAAAAGGGGAAACACTGGGAATACCCGACCAGATGGAAGGTGAACTTTACATAGGATTTGGGCGAGAAAAACAGAGCGCTGGAAACTCGATGAGAATTTGTTTATGCTTTTTGGTAAAGCTATTGCTTGCACCGTGGCGGTATCCATGCTATATGCCTATCAATAATATGTTGATATTTTTAATGGTTATGGGGTTGAGGCTTGGGCACGAAAGAAATAAAAAACATCGTTCTTCTTAAGGCGCCCAAGGTGTTGCACAACACGCCTGTGCTATTTGCCTACCTGTACGGCAGTTATGCCCAGGATCTTGTACATCCATTCAGCGACTTGGATATTGGCATATTCATAGAAAGTGCATCCGTAGGCAACCCTTTGGATCTTGAACTTTCCCTTTCTTTGGCATTTGACAATCAGATTCCACAGAGAGTGGAATCGGAAGTTCGCATCATTAATAATTTACCGTTGATGGTAAAAGGTGCCATTATCACAACGGGCAGCCTGATATACTGTGTAGATGATTCACTAAGAATCGACTTTGAAACCCGGTTGCGCAGTGAATACTTCGATTATCTACCGGTACATCACCACTATCAAAGCTTGTACAGGCAAAGCATGCAATAAGACAGACGGCGATCAAATGGTGTCAATGGAAAAACTGACTTACAAGTTCAACCAATTGGACGAATTCATGGAGCTTTTAAAGCAGTTATCGAAAACGCCTGTGGACCAGTTTGTCGCTGACAAAATACGCATCGGAAGCGCCAAGTATTACCTGCAAGTCAGCATTGAATGCTGCCTGGACATATCAAATCACATCATCGCAGCGGAGAAATTAAGAGCACCAAAAGACTATGCAGACACGTTTTCCGTTCTTACGGAAGCGAATATTGTTTCTCTGGAACTGGGTGGCAAGCTGAGGCAAATGGCCAAGTTCAGAAATCGACTGGTACACATGTACGGCGAAATTGACGACACCTATGTTCATCGCTTTATCACGCATGAGATTAATGACATTAACGCATTCAGAAAAACGATATCCGAAATGTATCTCGGGTCTGAAGATGTTTGATCTTCAGGCCACCAGGCGGGCCAACGGCAAGATTTAAACCATCCCTGCTCTCCGGTACGAGAATAAGATGAGCGTGGTTTGGCATAAGGCAATAAGCCCAGGCCTCAACATGATATTTTATACACCATACCGACATCAACTCTAGATAAGCCTGGTAATCTTCGTCGTTGAAAAATGTCTGTTGGCGCCTGTTTCCACGCTGCGTTACATGATGCGGGATTCCCGGCAGAATCAAAATAGTTGAATCACATAAAGGGGATCTGCAGAAAACCACCATAGGTTTCGGGATATTATCATGCGCTTCGGGATTTATGCTATTTTTATCTTTTTTTGCTCTAATCTCTTTTATAGAGCGGATCGCTCTCAATATCGGATTTACAAATAGCCAAACGGGCTCTGTAGTGGCCGCAGCCATGATCGTAGGACTTTTCGGGGCGTTACTGGCCGGATGGCTTGGTACGCGCATCGGCAGATTTATTCCTCTTTTTTTCAGTTATGCTCTGACTGGCGTTACTTTGTTGTTGATGACCTACGGTTGGCCTTTCCTGCACTTTATCATAAGTCTTGATCGGCTGGGTCGTTGGCTGGTAACGGTTACCGGCTTAACCACAATTGGTAGAGCGGTCGCCCCCTTTTCCGGAGGAGTCGTCGTTTCATATTTTGGCTACCATGCGCTGGGGTGGGTTGCATTTGTGGGTATGATCTGCGCTCTCGCGATGATTATCCCAGTTGGCCGCTACCTGGACCGAAATCCGACTGAAATGACCCAAGGTAAGGAGTGCGCAGAACATGAAAATTAAGATTATTTTGCCGAATTCCTTCCCCGAACTCGCTATCGGTTCAACTCTTCCGAATCGGCCAACAAAGATGTCATAACCAGATTGTCCCGGTGGATAATTTCGTCGTCATGTTTATAGCCTAAAATAGACTCGATATCCGCCGTTGCGGCTCCTTTGATCTGCACAAGATCTCTGGAACTGTAGTTGATCAGGCCGATTGCGATGCTGTTTCCTTTTCTGTTTTTAAGCACGACGGTATTGCCCATGCTGAATTTTCCCAGGACTTTTACGATTCCGGAGGGCAAAAGACTTTTTCCGTTTTTCACCAGCGCTTTTTCTGCCCCATCATCGACTATAATCTCTCCACTGGGCTTTTTGGTAAATGCGATCCACTGCTTACGGCTGCTCAAGGGTACTTTTCGGGGCACGAAAAAAGTGCCTTTTTCTTTACCGGCAAAAATATCTCTCAAGGCAGTCGGATCCAAGCCACTGGCAATCACACTGGGGACACCACCGAGGGCGACTTTGTTCGCAGCAGCCAGCTTGCTGGCCATGCCGCCCGTACCTAAAAATCCGGGAATCGATCCTGCGGCCGTCGACACCCGCCGGTCTATTTTTTCGACAAGCTGGATGAGTTGGGCATCTTTGTGATGCCTGGGGTCCTTGTCGTAGAGTCCGTCAATGTTGGTCAAGTTGACCAGGAACTGCGACTCGGTCAGATTGGTGACCATGGCGCTGAGTTGGTCGTTGTCCCCGAATTTGATCTCGTCAACCACAACCGTGTCGTTCTCGTTAACAATGGGAATAATTTTCCAGGAAAGCAGGGTTAAGAGCGTGTTTCTGGCATTGAGATACCGCTTGCGGTGGGTCAGGTCATCCCGGGTAAGCAGAATCTGGGCACACCGGGCGCCATGTCGGGCAAAAGCCTCCTCATATGACTTGATTAGGTTGCACTGCCCCATAGCTGCCAAGGCCTGCATTTGAGATAGAGAATCCGGCCGTCTGGAAAACCCGGCCTTTTTCAGACCGGCGGCGATGGCGCCCGATGATACCAGGATAATCTCGATGCCTTTATTTCTCAGGAGGCAAATGTCCGTAGCGATATCATCAATCCGGTTCAGATTTAGACCGTTTTTACGGGTTAGAACACCGCTACCGACCTTGACGACCGCTCTTTTGATACGCTCTAAATAAGTCATTCTATTCATAGTAATGTCTCAAGATTCAACTTTCGATGTGTGAACGGTTTGGCGCCTTTTCCGGTATAATCTGCCACCAGATGCCCATCACCGATCAGCCGCCATTTATAAATCATAAGCCCTTCGAGCCCCACGGGTCCCCGTGCATGAATCTTGTTGGTGCTGATGCCGACTTCCGCACCCAAACCGAAACGAAAACCATCACTGAAACGACTGCTGCAGTTGACGAACACATCGGCAGAATCGACCTGTTCCATAAATTGCGCAGCCCTCTGCCGGTTGCTGCTGACGATCACATCTGTGTGGCCGGATCCATATCGGTTTATGTGGTCTATGGCGTTTTCTATTGATGGAAATAATCAGGTCCAGGTACTCGGTTTGCCAGTCTTTCTCTGTTGCCGATACAGCATCGATGATTTTTTGGGTGCGCTTGCACCCGCGCAGTTCCACACCGTGCCGGTCAAAAGCCTTCTTGATCCTCGGCAGAAAGATGTCGCCTTGCTTTTCATGCACCAGCAGCGTCTCGACAGCATTGCAAACCGAAACATATTGGCATTTACTGTCAATGGAGATATCCAGA
>JAFDDL010000444.1 GCA_019310865.1 Deltaproteobacteria bacterium
GCCACACCGCATGGGAGAACGTCTCGGCAAGGAATGTCAACTTGCGGATACTGGCCTGGTCACGGCGGTCTCCAACGCTAACGGGGCCCACACCCATGGTCAGCTCGTAGGGTGCCATGCTGGCATCACCCACGATAATCAGACGCGACTCGGGGTCCAGCCGATCCATCTCCATCACCCGCTGGGGTTTTTTAAACCGGGTTGGGTCCTCCCAAATGAAATCGTAAATGGTGTTATGAAAGTAGAACGTTTTGATCTCTTCGAACTGACTTCGGGCATGGTCAAAAAGGGTCTGGACAATCTTGACATGCGAATCCATAGAGTAGCCGCCGTTGTCGATGGCGATAATGATCCGAAGCCTGTCTTTTAATGCCCGGTGAAAAACAATTTCAATTTCACCGGCGTTCTTCATGGTTTGGTAGATGGTGCCGCCCACGTCCACCTTGTCTTCGGGACCCACCGGCTTCAAATGCCGAAGCCTTTTTAGCGCCTCTCCCACCATGGACTGGGTCAAAGGACCCTCCAGGGAATAATCCTTATACCGCCTGTTCATGGCCACCTGGACAGCCGATCCAAAGCCGGCGCCGCCCCCGGACTGGGTCCCGCCGCTCCCGGCGCCCGATTGACCGGAAAGTGCAAGCCCGCCGATGCCGCCGGCGTCTCCTGCCCCGCCTGGGTCCCCGGTGCCGGTGTCGAGGCGATCATTGAAAAGCGCCATGAGCTGCTCCGGCGTCATGTTGTTGAGTTCACTTTCATCAAGGTCCATGAACTCAGCCAGCTCTTTTCTTGACAAAAGCCACTGCTCGAAAATGGCCCGGGTTTGCTCATCCATCGACAATTCAAAGGCCGGCGGGCGGTTTCCGTTCTGGAAATAATGGGCAAACACCTGGTCAAACAGGTCAAAATACCGCTCGCTTTTGACCAGAACCGCGCGCGACACAATGTAAAACTCGTTCAACGAGGAGACCAGCCCCATTTTCAGCGCCCCGTGGAGCCTCAGAAAGGCGGTCGGACTGACGGGAATGCCGGCTTCCTTTAATTGATAGAAAAATTGATTGAACAAAGTTTATCACTTCTTGCCGTAATCATACCACCCTTTTCCGGTTTTTTCGCCGTACTCGCCCTTGATGTAATGCTCAACGAGCCCCGGCGAGGGCAGGTATTTTGAATCGCCGGTGGCCCGAAACTTTTCCATTGACATGGTGTAGGACAGATCCAATCCGGTCAGGTCATTTAATCGAAAGGGTCCCATGGGATGGCCGGCGCCGTAAACGCAGGCATTGTCGATGTCTTCAACCGTGGCGACACCCATCTCCAAAAGCCAATTGGCTTCAGTGCCGATGGCGCCAAAGATGCGGTTGAGCAGGAAGCCTTCCACTTCTTTTTTCAACCAGACGGGGACTTTCGCCATTTTTTTACATAGATCCATGGAGATCTGGGCGGTTTCGTCTGTAACGTGGGGCCCCTGGACAACTTCAACCAGTTTCATGACCAGGGCCGGATTAAAAAAATGAAGATTGAGAACCTTGTCCGGACGCTTTGTCACATCGGCAATTTTGGAGCTGACGATTGCGGAACTATTGGTGGCCAGGACGGCGTGCGGGGGTGCAAATCGATCCAGATCGGCAAACACCTTGCGTTTGATGTCGAGCACTTCAATAGC
Organism: Deltaproteobacteria bacterium; assembly: GCA_019310865.1. Next base: position 1,664 of record JAFDDL010000444.1, read on the forward strand.
GGCTTCAATCACATAATCAACATCCTTTACGGCATCTTCAAGGCTCGGTGTGAACCGAATGTTTTCCCGAGCCTGAGCTGCCTGCTCCTCCGTCAGTTTCCCTTTTTTAACCCGACCCGGCAGGTAGGCGTCCACAAACGCCTCGGCTTTTTTCAGCACCGGCTCACTGATATCGGTGCAGGTTGTCTGAAAACCATGAATGGCGCACAGGGTTGAAATCTGATGTCCCATGTTTCCGGCCCCAACCACACAAACCTTTTTCACGTCATTGATGTCCATGAGTCACTCCTTTGTTTAAGTATTAAATCTACTGTTTAAGTATTAAATCTACCGCCTACAGTTGGTGAATGAATAGATAGATTTCGGGTTCGCAGCCGCCCTTCCGGCAGCATTAGCAAATAAAGACCCTATATCAAATCGAGGTCGGTTGTCCATAGTCAAGTTGAACCTTCAACCGTGAACGTGCTATCAAATAAACCATCCATTCACCTTCAACAGCTGGAGAATAACCATGGCCGGATTTGACACCATTCGCTCCTTGTTAAAACGGATATACGGGCCTGAGAAGGGCAAGACCGCCTTTGAACGCATTTTGCCGCTGATCCGTCGCGCTGCTTGCCAAGCGGTCACAACAAGCGAGTACTTTTCGCAAAACGACACGGTTCTGATCACCTATGGCGATTCAATCAAACACGATGGCGAACCGCCCCTGAAAACCTTCCAGCGGTTTGCCCGGCAATATTTTAAAGGGGTTTTTTCCACAATTCATTTTCTCCCCTTTTTTCCCTATTCCTCAGATGATGGATTTTCGGTCACGGATTTTTTTGCCGTCGATCCTAACCTGGGCCGATGGGATGACGTGGCGAAAATCGGCTCGGATTTCGACCTCATGTTCGACATGGTGCTCAACCACATCTCGGCCAAAAGCCATTGGTTCGGCCGGTATCTCAAAGGGACGGCCGGGTTCATGGACCTGGCGCTTGAAATGGACCCCGAGACGGATCTGTCCGGTGTCACCCGACCCCGGGCCTTGCCCCTGTTGACGCCATTTGAAAAAAAATCCGGGCGGCCGGTTCACCTCTGGACGACCTTCAGCCCGGATCAAATCGATTTGAACTATCGCAGTCTGGACGTACTGGAAAAAATGGTGTCCGTGCTGCTGTTTTATGTCGAAAACGGCGCCCGCATCCTGCGTTTCGATGCCATCGCGTACCTGTGGAAGGAGATCGGCACGTCGTGCATTCACCTGCCCCAAACCCATGACATGGTCCGGCTCTTCAGAAGCATTCTGGATATTGTGGCCCCCTCGGTGTTGATCATCACGGAAACCAACGTGCCGCATGAAGAAAATATCAGCTATTTCGGAAACGGTCGAGACGAGGCCCAGCTGGTATACAATTTCACCCTGCCCCCGCTGCTGCTGCATGCGTTTTTATCACAGGACGCCCGGCATCTTTCCCGATGGGCCCAAACACTTCAGCTGCCTTCAAAACAAACCACTTTCTTCAATTTCACCGCCTCCCATGATGGCATCGGTGTCCGGCCGCTTGAGGGAATTTTACCGGATGAAGAGATTATGCGATTGGTGCAACTGGCCAAGAATCACGGGGCCGGCGCCGCCATGAAGCAAAATCCGGACGGCTCGGAAAGCCCCTATGAATTGAATATCACCTATCTGGACGCCCTGCTGTGCCAACCGACCCAGCGAAAGGTGCGCCCGGTGGACAAATTTCTGGCTTCCCAGGCAATCCAGTATGCACTGCCCGGTGTACCGGCCACCTATATTCACAGTATTTTGGGATCTCGAAACTGGCATGCGGGCGTCCGGCAGACGAGCCGCGCCAGAACCATTAATCGAGAAAAATGTCGGGAGGCGACAGTGGTGGAAAATGTAAAAGATCCCGGATCATTTCGATACGGAATCTTTCATGACTATCTGAAGTTGATAAAAATCCGCAAGCGGCAGCCGGCCTTTCATCCCACCGCCCGGATGGCCGTTCTCGATCTAAACCCGTCTGTGTTTGCGATTTGGCGAAGTTGCCCTGATCAGCAAATCGGCGCGCTGACCAATGTATCGGAGGCGCCGGTGACGGTGTCGCTTTCCGGGCGTGGGTTGCCGTCCCGATTGTCGGATCTTCTAACAGGCCGGGCTTATGACACAGATTCAATTCAACTCGATGCGCACCAATACCTGTGGCTCACACCACAACCACTGGACGCAGGCTGAGGGCTAATGGGGCTAATGGGGACGTTCTTCAGATTATAAGTTTCTTTTCAGAAACTTATAATCTGAAGAACGTCCCCACACGCGCCGTCCCCACACGCCACGTCCCCACACAC
>JAFDDL010000445.1 GCA_019310865.1 Deltaproteobacteria bacterium
TCGATGGTGCAATCGCTCCTTTAATCCGACCCGAACCAGAATTTCTTCGGCCGCTTCCTGTGCTTCCGTTTTCCGAACACCGCGAATCAGGGCCGGCATCATGGTATTTTCCAGTGTCGAAAACTCCGGCAGCAGGTGGTGAAACTGAAATACAAACCCCACCGATTCATTCCTGAATTTCGCCAGAGCCCGGGCGTCAAATCGACAGACGTCCTTACCCTTGAACAGCAATGTCCCCTGGTCCGGTCTGTCCAGGGTGCCCAGCAGGTGGAGAAATGTCGATTTACCAACCCCGGATTCCCCAACTACGGCAACCGCTTCACCATCCATCAGATGAAAGTGAGCATCGATCAGGATCTCGATGGGACCACCGGCATTGTCAAAACACTTGTGCAGGCCCACCGCCTGAATCATAAGTGAATCGTTTCCCGTTTCCGTTTGGTTATTTGCCGGCCTGTCAAGCATTTCGAATCGCCTCGATCGGGTCCAATCGGGACGCCTGGCGCGCCGGATACAAAGTCGCCATATAACAAATGCCCATTGCGGCCACCGCAATTTTAACCACATCGAGCCATCGAAGCAGAACCGGAAGGGTTGTCGGATAATACACATTACCCGGAAGCTCGATAAAATGGTACCGCTCCAGCAATGCACATAAAACCAGCCCCAAACAAATCCCCAGGGCCGTTCCAATCACCCCGATGATCATCCCCTTGAACACGAATATTCTTCGAATCTGTTTATCCGTCGATCCCATCGTCCGCAAAATGGCAATATCCTTTTTCTTTTCCATGACCATCATGATCAGGGAACTGGCAATGTTCAAAGCCGCCACCAGGACAATGAGCATCAAAATGACGAACATAGCCGTCTGTTCAAGCTTCAACGCGGAAAACAAATTCTGGTTTTTCTGCATCCAGTCCTTTCCCCAGTAAGGAAACCCCAGGGAAGCTACCAGCCGTTCCCGGACTTTGCCGGCATGATATATATCCGTTACGCGAATATCAATGCCGGTTACGGAATCCTTCATCCGGGTGAGTCGCTGCGCATCGGCCAGATCAACAAATGATAATGCAACGTCATATTCATGCATCCCGGATTCAAACAACCCGACAATGGCAAATCGCTTCATGGTGGGCATGTGGCCGATGGGTGAAAGCATCCCCCTGGGTGAGATGAGGTGAATGGTGTCACCCGGCAAAACTGCCAGGCGTGCGGCCAGATCCTTTCCCAGAATAATGCCCGGTAAAATGGATGTGTCCGTCCGGCGCACGTGCGCATGGTCCTTGAGCGCGCTTGCATCCAACCGCCGGCTGACCCGGGTCACCGTATCCGGATCCACGCCTCTTAACAGCGCAGCCGATACACCGGATGCAGATCGCAACATAATTTGGGACAGAACAAACGGTGTGGCGGATTCAACCCCCTCGGTATCCTGAACAACGGTCATGACATGCTTATAATCGGTAAAGGGTGTCATGTGCCGCTGCAACACCACGTGAGAATCGACATTTAGGATCCGATCTTTCATATCCGCCTCGAAACCCGCCATTACGGCAATGACCACAATCAACGCCATCACGCCCACTGTCACGCCTGCGATGGACAGGAACGTAACGAGAGAGATAAATGCCTGTTTTTGCTTGGTCCGAAGGTATCGTCGACCTATGAAATATTCAACAGCCATTATTGAGGCTTGCGCGTACGCTCTCCTATTCTTTATTTTTCATATGCGGAAAAAGGATCACTTCCCGGATCGATGCAGCATCTGTGAGCAGCATCACCAGCCGGTCAATGCCGATTCCCTCACCTGCTGTGGGCGGCATCCCGTATTCCAGGGCCTCGATATAATCCCGATCCATTAAATGGGCTTCCGCATCACCGGCCTCCCGGTCCGCCACCTGTTGCTGGAAGCGGCTGAGTTGATCTTCCGGATCGTTTATTTCTGAAAATCCGTTGGCAATCTCACGGCCGGCAATGAACAGCTCGAACCGATCCGTCAATCCGGGGTCGGTATCGCTTCGCCGCGACAGGGGTGAAACCTCCACCGGATAGCCGGTAATGAAGGTGGGTTGTATGAGCTTGGGCTCCACCAGTACATCAAAGAGCTTGGTAATCACCTTGCCCCACCGTCCGGTTTTGGTCATTTGAATTCCCTGCTGTCGGGCAAGGTGCACCAGGGCATCTTTATCCTGAAGAATGCTTTCATCGATTCCGCCGATTTCTTTCAGGGATGTCAACAAAGGAATTCGGGGCCATTTTCCACCCAGTTCGATGGTGTGCCCCTGGTAGGTGATGGTATCCGAACCATTGACCGAACGGGCCACCTGCGTGAACAATGCTTCGGTTAACTCCATCAGATCGTCGTAAGTGGCGTAGGCCTGGTAGAACTCCAGCATGGTGAATTCCGGATTATGACGCGTGGAAACCCCTTCGTTTCGAAAATTCCGGTTGATCTCAAAAACCCGTTCATACCCGCCCACCACCAGCCGCTTCAGATACAGTTCCGGGGCAATTCTTAAAAAAAGATCCATGCCCAGGGCGTTGTGGTGGGTCACAAAAGGCGTCGCCTCGGCACCCCCGGCTATCGGCTGCATCATGGGTGTTTCCACTTCCAGGAAATCACGCTCGAGAAAAAAATTTCGAGCCGCCTGTACGGTTTGGCTCCGTTTGATGAAGATTTCCCGAACATCGGCATTCATGATCAGGTCGACATACCGCTGCCGGTATCGCTTTTCCGGATCCTTGAGACCATGAAATTTTTCGGGCAAGGGACGTGTCGCTTTGCTCACCAGTTGTAAAGAATCAACCAGAAGGGTCCACTCACCGGTTCGGGTTTGAAACATGGCGCCACTGAGGCCCACAAGGTCACCGATATCGAATTGTTTAAAAAAGGTATACGTCTCGTCGCCAACCCTGTCCTTTCGGACATAGGCCTGGAGTTGACCCGTTCGGTCCCGAAATCTAATAAAGGTGCTCTTGCCGAATCGATTGATGGCTGTCATTCTTCCAGCCACGGAAAAAACCGGACCCGTTTCGCTCAAAGATTCCGAATCGGACTCGATGATATTCAAAATATCCCGGACCGTGTTTTTAGGTTTAAAATCATTGGGGAAAAGATTTAAATTCCGGTCTTTAAGAGATGCCATTTTTTCTTTTCGTTTTTGAAGAATCTCGCTCGCTTTTTCCATATTCCGTCATTCTCGAGAGCCCCGAATCGGTTGGCGCATCAATCCAATCTTATGGGCGACCCGGCCTTGAGTTAAAAAAAATAAGTGCAAGTCCGGAGACTTGCATCAAACTGTGCATCGTCTGCTTCCGGCAAACCGATTAAAACCGATAAAACTTTGATTTAAACAGGGTTTGCTAACCTATTTACCCAAAAGTGTCAAGGGTTACCAGCTTATTCCAATTCCCGGGGACTGAATCGAATGAATCGATCCTTCAATAAATCCCGATTTGACAAGGTAATGTTTTTTAATTGACAGAATTATTATTATTTCTATAGTGTTAGAATCATTATTGTGTCTCTCGTCAAACATGAAAGGACAATCTTATGAGCAAGGATAAAAAAAACACACCTCCTGATATCGAGTGGGAAAATCGAACCCTTTGCCAGAATGAAAGCTGTATTGGTGTCATCGGACCGGATGGACGCTGCAAGGAATGCGGCCTCGCCCTGAACGGCACCCTGCCGGATAATGCGGAATCAGCCGACTTCGACACGGTAACCGACGAAACTCCGGAATCATCGCTGGATGAACCGAACGATCTCGAATCATCCTCCGATTCTGACTGGGGAGATCGGCAATTATGCAGTGATGGCAACTGCATCGGCGTGATCGGATCCGATGGCCTTTGCAAGGAATGCGGCAAGCCTTAGTTGATGCCATATTCCTTGAGCTTCAACTGGATGGTCCTGCGGCTGATGCCCAGTATTTCAGCGGCATGTGTTCGGTTACCCCCGGTATCTTCCAGCGTTCGAATAATC
>JAFDDL010000446.1 GCA_019310865.1 Deltaproteobacteria bacterium
CGGTGCTGGTCGAATGGGGAAGTCATAGCGCAACCCCCGATCCATACGGCATAAGAACAACCAAGCTGGATCTTACGTTGAAGGATGACCAGGTTTATTCGGCGGGTTTCAGCCATAGTATCGTAGAGATATTATGTGAAGGCAAATTGACCCTTCCGTGTTATAGTACAACATACTCTCAGGACACACACTAGTGTCCACCCATTAATAGCATCGGAGTCTGCGCTTACCTTACGGCCCAGGGCGGCGTTCTCGCATTTTTTCAATCCTCGGGGGTAAGCGAAGACTCTGATAGGCTTACTATGCCTGTTTCACAGGGCGGCTACGCCGTCGGGTGAAAAAATGTTACTGACAATATAACCCCTGAAAAGGAGCGCGTGTAAGAATGGATGTAGCCCAGGTAACAAAAGAATTGGAAAACCTACTCAGCGATTATCTCGTCCGGGAAGGCGGTCAGGACCAAACCGGTGCCTACAATATGGTGTTTGAAATTACCATACCTGGTAAAGACTTGGTTTTCCCACTGGCATTCGGTAAGGCAAGAGCGGATAGCGCTGCTCCCATGACCGCGGCCCATCAATTTCATACCGCCAGCATCGCAAAAACCATGACGGCCACCCTTATCCTGCAGTTGTGGGAAAGTGGATCTTTGGGAGCGAAGGGTCTTGACACGCCCCTGGGTGAATTGGATGTTTTCGATCCGGATGTATTGAAAAAGCTCCATGTGAAAGAAGGTCAAAGCTACGGCGCAGAAATTACACTACGACAATTGCTAACCCATACGAGCGGATTGAAAGATCCTTACGGGGATGATGCAAATGGCACCGCTTTTGATTACGGCAATCAACCGGCGCCCGGCTCCATTTCCGCCCGCTGGCATATGGAAATGGTAAAAATGGCCTCAGGCGAGCTTTCCGCTGAAGACCCGTCGGCGTTTATTCGAAAGAACTGGCGCCCCTGGGATCCATCGCAACCGGACAATCCTGACGCGGGAATGGTCAATTTCTATCTACACCATCTGGGAACTTCACCGGTAGCCTCTCCGGGTGAGGTTCATCACTACAGTGATACGGGATTTGTCATTCTTGCACTGATCGCTGAAAGACTCAGCGGTAAAAGCTATCACAGGCAGCTGCGGGATCAGATCTTCGATCCCCTGGGGCTGAACAGCACCTATCTGGCATATGCCACGGATCCGGCTACCGGGCCGTGGGAAAAAGAAATTTCCGATTGTTATGCCGGCCCGTTTCCCTTGGTTACGAGCGGATTTAATTTCTCATTTGATTGGGGCGGTGGCGGAGCTGTTACCACTGCCGGAGAACTGAACACATTCCTGTACGCATTGCTTAATGGGAAATTATTCAAGAAAACCGACACCTTAAAAGAGATGATTGCCTGGCGGACATTCAAGGGATTATCCGGCCTGGAAAACAAAACCGGATTGGGAATTTTTTGCAAAGAAAACAAGGAAAAAGGAACCGTTTTGTGGGGCCATGGCGGCGCCTGGGGCGGGGTCATGTATCACGAACCCGCCGGCGGTATTTACATATCGGGGACGGTCAATCAGTTGTTTGGTGTGCCGGCCGGCTGGCTTGACAATCTCATTGAAACCTTGAAAGATTCAATTTAAGGAAACGGCGATAAAACGATAAATTCATGGCTAACAGAAAGACAAGCAAATTAGAATGGCTCAAGCATGCATTCGCGATCGATTCAGCCGGCGCGGTTAAACCGACTGAATCCCAACTGCTTGTGGTGGAAAAGGTCTGCCGGGAAATCGTAAAACGCCGCCTGACAACCCCGGCCCTTATGTTTTTGGAGATGTATCGACCCTTTAGTTATGTTGGGTCGCAGGTGATGCTTTTTTTCCATCCCATTGTCGCGACCTTTCTGAAAGCAGACGGGTATCGCCATTTCACCGAGTTTCTGGAAAATCGAGGCAGCGTGGACACCATCGCCAATCGCATTGAGGAACTCGAAAAGCATCAGTCCGAAAAGGAGAAAAATAAGTAAGCCCCAGACAGCACGGGAAGCCCGGTTGCCCGATTACCCCATAGGGAATGGATGCCAATGAACAAAGAAGACAGGGAAAAGATTAATGTGATACTGGCTACCGACTGCGGTAGCACCACGACAAAGGCAATCCTGATTCAGAAGGTCGACGGGCATTACCGGCAGACCTATCGCGGCGAAGCTCCCACCACGGTGGAAGCGCCCTTTGCCGATGTGACCGTGGGTGTTATAAACGCTGTTACCGAGATATCAGAGCTTGCCGGTCGCCGGCTGGTCGACGACAGTGGTACCATCATCCAGCCTGCCACAGAGACCGAAGGCTGCGATCTTTATATCTCTACCTCCAGTGCCGGTGGCGGTCTGCAGATGATGGTGGCCGGTGTCATCAAGGAGATGACAGCCGCCAGCGCCAAAAAGGCCGCTCTCGGGGCAGGCGCGATCGTCATGGACGTCATCGCCTCAAACGACAAGCGAAAACCCCACGAGCAGATTCAGCGCATTCGCGACCTGCGCCCGGACATGATGCTGATTTCCGGCGGTACCGACGGCGGCACGGTGACACACGTCGTTCAAATCGCCGAACTTGTCGCCCCCGCCAAACCTCAGCCCCGCTTCGGCGCCCAATACAAACTCCCCATCATCTTTGCCGGCAACAAGGACGCCGCACCGACCATGGCGGACCTGTTCAAAACGGAATTCGAGCTGACCATCGTCGAAAACCTCCGGCCGGTCCTTGAAAAAGAAAACCTCGGCCCGGCTCGCGATGCCATCCACGACCTTTTTCTGGAACATGTGATGGCCCACGCCCCGGGGTACAGCAAACTCATGGCGTGGACCGATGCTCCCATCATGCCCACGCCCAGCGCTGTGGGAAACATCCTTCGGACCATTGCCGATAACCAGGGCATAAATGTTGTCGGCGTGGATATCGGCGGCGCCACGACGGATATCTTCAGCGTTTTCGACGGTGCTTTCAACCGTACCGTTTCTGCGAATCTGGGCATGAGCTACTCGATTTCGAACGTGTGCGCCGCGGCCACGATGCCCAATGTTCTTAGGTGGGTCCACCTCGACATGAACGAGTCGGAAGTCCGCAATCGTGTGAAAAACAAGATGATCCGGCCCACGACCATCCCCCAGTCCAAAGAGGCCCTCATCTTCGAGCAGGCCGTTGCCAGAGAGGCGCTGAGGCTGGCCTACGAACAGCACAAGGCCTTTGCAACGCAGCTCAAGGGTATCCAGCAGCAACGATCGGTCGGCGACACATTCAGTCAGAAAACAGGCGGGCAGACGATCGTGAACAACATGAAGCTTGATCTGCTGGTGGCCTCCGGCGGCGTGCTCTCGCACGCCCCCCGAATGCACCAGACGGCCATGCTGCTGATCGACGCGTTCCAGCCCGAAGGCGTGACAACACTGGCAAAGGACAGTATCTTCATGATGCCGCATCTCGGCGTTCTTGCCCAGGTACACGACACAGCGGCCATGGAAGTTTTCGAAAAGGACTGCCTGATCGTCCTCGGCACGGTCGTCGCCCCCAAGGGGCGATTTAAAGAAGGAAAGCCTTGTTTCTCCTACCAGATCGTCGGCAAATCCTTGAACGAATCCGGCCGGATCATGTTCGGCGAGATCAAGCTTCTGGCGCTGGGGCAGGGCGAGACGGTTGAGATAACGATTACACCGGCCAAACCGTTCGACGCGGGCAGCGGCCCCGGAAAATCACTTACCCGAACGGTCACGGGTGGAACAGTCGGGCTGATACTCGATGGTCGCGGAAGACCTTTGGTGCTTCCGGAAGATCGCACCGGGAGCCAGAAAGTTATGGAGAACTGGGTCGGGAATATGAATCTCTACCCCTTGCCGGAAGAAGGCGCGCAGCCGGATCGGGTTGCCCGCCGGGCCGTGGAGGCGGGCGACTCCGACCAGGCTCACGCATATACTCCCGGGCTTGTGGTTTCCCGTCGCACCACGT
>JAFDDL010000447.1 GCA_019310865.1 Deltaproteobacteria bacterium
CGTCCGGTATAGATTATATAAAATAGTATAGTTTATATATAATATTGGGGGGAGACGAAATGCCGATAAGTATCAAAAATGAACGAGCCGAAAAGCTGGCCCGGGATGTTGCCGCCATCAGTGGGGAGAATCTTACCCAAACCATTATCCATGCACTCGAGGAGCGCCTGATGCGCCTTCGGGGACGAAGGGCGCCCCTTGCCATGGCAGATGAAATCATGACGGTTTCCCGCCGCTGCCGCGCCCTTCCTGAAGTAGACCCACGCCATCCGGATGAAATTCTGGGATATAATGATAATGGGGTCACAGAATAATGGTAATTGATACCTCCGCACTGATTGCAATCCTGCTTGGGGAGCCGGAAACGGAAGTATTTGCAAAGGCGATCTCAGAAGACCCCGTCAAACTGCTAAGCGCCTTTTCCGCGATCGAAACCGGCATTGTGATAGAAGCCAAAAAAGGGGCGCCAGGCGGCCGTGAATTCGATTTGTTATTGCACCACGCACAGATCGAAATTGTGGCCATGGATGCCGATCAATCCGAAATCGCCCGGGCCGCCTGGCGCAAGTTCGGGAAAGGCCGCCATCCGGCAGGACTGAATATTGGGGACGGCTGTTCATATGCGTTAAGCAAGTCCGCCAATGAGCCGCTTCTCTTTAAGGGGAACGACTTCATACATACGGACGTCACCGTGGTTACGACATAAAAATACAGAAAGTTACATTACTTGGTATATGTCGAAGCAGCCATGAAGCTTTACCTTGGCCTGGAAACATTTGATGCATGATTTCAGTCTGCTGGACGAGAAAGCATATAATGAATCAGAAATCACCTTCAATGCAGCTTTTCGATCTGAGGCCAGATAGGACAGCGGCGTTTTTTCCTCGCAATGGGCGCCATTTTCGGCTCCGGGATGTGATGATCGATCGTACTCTTGTTTCCCTTGCGGAATAAGATGATTTTGTGTATCTTTATAATTGAATTTAAAGGATTTACTTGGTAATCCACACGATTGGCGGAAGGTATCATGATATGTGAAGAGGTAGCCCGTAGGTTATCGAAAATGTGAGACGAATTACGACGCCATGCTGTCGTGATTCTTTGCACCCGGCACTCCGGGGAAAAATCCTATCGGAGTCCATTCATGTCCCTGTTCGAAAATACGGTATGAAAAGGCAGTGAACATTAATGAATAATCGAAAAGGCAGATCAAAAGAAATCGAGGAACTGGCCGATCGCATCATTCCCATTTTATGTGATGGGGGCGTCATCGAAGCCTCTGTTTTCGGCTCCTTTACCCGGGGAGAGGCGCAGCTTGACAGCGATCTCGATTTGCTTGTTAGATACAAGGAAGCAGTGAGTCTTTTTGATGTCGGCGGCTTAAAATTCGAACTTGAGAAGCTTTTAGGAATTAAGGTTGATCTGATTTCAAGGGATTACCTTAAACCTCGAATAAAAAAACGCGTTCTACAAGAAAGTGTTCGTCTTTTATGAATCCAGGACCCAATACTCTCTGATTCCTTGGTACAAAATAGTCGGGATGAGAAACGTTCTGATCCATGAATATGACAGCATCGCTCTCCATCGCGTTTGGGAAACAATCCAAAGGGATATTCCGAAGCTGGAGGCGTATATAAAATCGATCCCCCCTAATCAAACGGATGATAACGCATGAGAATTGTGAGAAAAAACCTTTCCAAATTCAGTTAGAATCATAAAAAGACGGAATGCAGATCAAAGAAGAGCCTCCCGGGAAGGCATTCCGTACCAAACGCTACCCGCCCCCCATTTGAACTGTTTGACGGAAATTATAAGATGACCTTCATTAAATTGTGTTTCAAGTATCAATGCAGTTCAAAAAACACATATTTTAAGTATCCAGCCAAAGCCTTCCCTATTAGAAAATAATATATCAAATAAGTTTTTATAAAACGACCTACTTTTGATTGATTTTTTGTGTTTTTTGCAGTATGTTTTGTATTGAGGTAATGATATGAGCACAGAAACAGAATCCTCACAAGGTGGAACTCACAGCATCCGGATGCTCAAGTTGATGGCCGAGCAAGGGCGGTCTGTTTTCACCACTGCTGAAGCAAGGGAAATGGCAGAGCTGTCTGGTATCCCAAGAGGATATGTAACGAACCTGCTGATGCTCATGATCAGAAACGGATGGATTACAAGGCTTAAACGCGGTTTATACGCATGTTCCGGCCCGGCATTGGGGGAATCGCAGATACATCCTTTCACAATTGCAACCCAGATAGTTACGCCTTCTGCTATCAGCCATTGGTCTGCGTTGAGCCACCATGGTTTAACCGAACAGATTCCCCGTGTCATAACGACCTTTACACCCAAGAAAGTCGTAACACCAAGCATGCGACGCAGCAGCGAGGACAGCCGGCGACGCCACCGGCATGCGTGGACAATTGAGGGGATCCGATATGAATACATGACCGTCAAAAAAGATTACTTTTTTGGAATAGAAGAATTCTGGGTTGACGAATTCTCTAAGGTTCCGATTACAGACAAAGAGCGCACGACACTTGAGGTTTTCGTTTCCCCCAGAGTTCTAGGTGGAATGGGTGAGGCAATGGGAATCATTGAAAATCATCTCAAGTCGTTGTCGGTTGAAAAATTAGTGGATTATGCCCGCAGGTACGGTAAAATTTCCATTTCCAAACGTCTAGGGTGGGTGCTGGAACGGTTCGGCGTGTATGAACACTTTTTAACCCCCCTCCTTAAAATACCTGCCACCGGATATCATGCTCTCGATCCATCCCGCCCACACAAAGGTCCATGTAATCGGAAATGGATGATCCAGAATAATTTTACAGAGGAGGATATCCATTGAAACCTCTGCGTCACCGAATCCGCGAGGCTGTCCGAAGGTACAAAATCCCCCAGCAAGTCATCGAAAAAGACTATGCGCTCAGCTATATTCTTGCCGGAATCTCATCTCACTCTGATATTAACAACACATTGATTTTCAAGGGTGGCACGGCCCTGAAGAAGCTGTATTTCGGTGACTATCGATTTTCTGAAGATCTTGATTTCTCTTCAAGCAATTCACCAAAAGGGGCGGGTCTCGAAAATGCACTCCGTGAAGCGGTCGAAGAGTCCGGACGTCTAATGTCAGCTTGTGGCCCATTTTTTATTGAATTTGAACGCTACCTCGAGCGCGAACCGCATCCGCAAGGTCAAGAGGCGTTTACAATCCGGGTACAGTTTCCCTGGCACCCTGGCCCACTATGCCGGGTTAAAGTTGAAATTACACATGACGAACCCGTACTGGTGAAACCGATGAAACTTCCATTGCTACACGAGTATGGAGAAAATCTGTCCTATGATGTCAGCTGTTACAGCCTGGAGGAAATTATTGCAGAGAAACTTCGCACCATACTTCAGACGCATCAAAAATTGATTAAAAGAGGTTGGAACCGTCCACGTGCTCGAGATTACTATGACTTGTGGCGAATTCTTGACAAATTTGGAGACAACTTAAATGCTGTTCAAATCGCCACCCTGTTAGAGAAAAAAAGCGCCCATCGCAACATTCCTTACCAAGGCGCAAATGATTTCTTCAGCGCCGAACTCATCTCTGAGGCCCATTTGCATTGGGACACAACACTGGGTCCTTTTGTCGCAGAATTACCCGAATGTCAGGAAGTGTTGCATCGTCTGAGAATACTCCTGAAAAAACTGCTTCCAGCCCTGGATTGATGCTCTCTGCTACTCTCTATCCAAAACATTTCGAACCGTTTCCGCAAGTTGACGTCTCGAAAACGGCTTTTCAAGAAAGAGCGTGGTCGCATCTTAAAAGGTTGAATCTGATTTTATAAAACAACAGCGGCGGTTAAAGAAAAATCCTTAACCGCCGCCAAATTCGACATACTTTTCGGAGCTAAAACTATCTTTTTCTTAAACCGCCCTTTTTGCCCCCAAAAACATCGAGCTAAGCCTCAAAAACAGGCC
>JAFDDL010000448.1 GCA_019310865.1 Deltaproteobacteria bacterium
CCCCTGCTGATTTCAGGGCAATTGCCAATCGTGTCTCGGTGTCCGCATACACCATCGCCCGTGTGGTGAGTCGGTGAGGCAACAGAAGCCCGAGTAAACCGCAAAAGATGGCCGGCCGTTGTGCCAGCATTGCCGCCATGGCTTCCCGGATTGCCGCGACAGCGGCCGCGCGATGTTTCGGTCGGGCGACAAAGCCCCATCGCCCCGGTCGGCCAAAGAGCGTTTTTTTTAATTGTTCCGGGCTGACGTCCAACTGTTCTGCGCTCCGGGCGATCAACAGTTCATCTGCCACCAGGGGATATCCGGTTCGTTCCGCCAGGGTTTGACCGATGGCGTCTGCAGGGGTGAAAGCACCACTGAATAGAGTTATAGCTTGCATAATGCCCTCCGTGTGATTTTGGGATTGAACTGCGGGTGGCTTTTGCCCGCTACAACCCTTCCGTGTTCCTGCGTGAGCCCTAAGGGCTCGCGAACCCTAAGGCTGAAAATGTCCTTAATTGAGAGCAATTGGCGTGCCAGTATCCCTGTTTTGTTTTAATGCGTTGAAAATAGACAGGAAACGCGTTAAGTAACCAAAAGACGTCTCAAAAGAGATGTGTTACAAAATGCAACGCATATTTCCCAAAAAAGCATTTATTTTTTATTTTCAAGTGGATATGATGTATTGCATAAACTAACCGAGTGTTGCAGAATGAAACAGTTTTCCCAGCGGACTTCGCCGCGATCAATGGGAAAGGACGTTATGATGTCCATGTTCAGAAAAACTTCCACCCCTGCAAAAGTCGAAACGGCCTCTGAGCTCGATGGGCTGCGACAGGCGGTAATGAACGCGCAGCTTCCTGAAAAGGCGGAAAAAATTGCTTTCAAGGAGCTTTCCCGGCTGACAAAAATGAGCCCGGCAATGGCCGAGTATACCATCGGTGCCAATTATCTTGACTACTTGATCAGTCTGCCGTGGAACGCCCTCACCGCGGACAACCTTGACATTCGACGGGCGGCCGCGGTTTTGGATGAGGCGCATTTTGGTTTGAAGCAGATCAAGGATCGCATTCTGGAGCATCTGGCAGTGCGCATCCTAAAGCTTTCTCGAAAATATCACATTCTCGTGGTCGACGATGAGAAGATGACACGGATGAACCTGGAGCATGTATTTACCAAGGATGGCTATCGGGTTACCACGGCCGCCACTGGCGCAGAGGCCATCGCTCTGTTGGATCGTCAGCCGGTGGATATCGTGGTCACCGATTTAAAGATGGAGCATGTGGACGGTATGAGCGTGCTCACCCACGCCAAGGCCAAGGACCCGGGCATTGCCGTTATCATCATCACCGGTTATGCCACCATTCCGGCAGCTATTGAGGCCATGCAAAAAGGCTCCCACCATTTTCTGGCAAAGCCATTCAAGCTGGATGAAATACGCGCGACCACTGATCGGGCATTGTTGAAAAAACGGGCGCAACTGGAATCCAGGGGGCCGATCTTGTGCTTTGCAGGTCCCCCGGGAACCGGAAAAACGTCCCTGGGAAAATCCATCGCCCGCAGCCTTGAACGTAACTTCATTCGCATGTCCATGGCCGGTATCAAAGACGAAGCAGAAATCCGTGGGCATCGACGCAGTTACATGGGAGCGCTGCCGGGCCGGATCATTCAGGAAATCCGTCGCGCCGGCACACGAAATCCGGTGTTCATGCTCGATGAGCTTGACAAAATCGGGCAGGAATTCAAGGGGGATCCGGCGGCCGCACTGTTGGAGGTGCTCGATCCGGAACAGAACGCCGCCTTTGTCGATCATTATCTGGATATACCGTTTGATCTTTCAAAAGTCATGTTCATTGCCACCGCCAATACCACGGACAGCATTCCCGGGCCTCTGCTGGACCGACTTGAAGTGATTCGGCTGGCCGGCTATACGGATACGGAAAAAGAACAGATCGCCATGCGGTATATCGTACCACGCGAGATAAGAGAAGCAGGTCTCGTTGAAGCGTCACCGGAATTTACCCCTGAGGCGATTCAGATCATTATTAAAAACTATACCCGGGAGGCCGGCCTTCGGAATCTTCAGCGAGCCGTTGCAGCCATCTGCCGGAAAAAGGCTCGAGAGCGCTTACTCGATGCCGAGTCTTCCGAGCCGATTCGGATCGGCCCGGTGGCGGTTGTTTCACTTTTGGGACCGGCTCGAGATCGTCCGGATATCGAAGTGGGCAGGGACCAGGTAGGCATTGCCACCGGGTTGGCCTGGACGGAAGCCGGCGGAGAGATCATGTTCATCGAGGCTACCAAGATGCGGGGCAACAACCGTCTGATTCTGACCGGCTCCCTGGGCAATGTGATGAAGGAATCGGCCCAGGCAGCTCTCAGCTATATCCGCAGCCAGAACCAACGCCTTGGGATACCGGAAGATTTTTTTGAAAGCCACGATATTCATATTCATGTGCCGGCCGGCGCAACGCCTAAAGACGGTCCGTCCGCAGGGTTGACCATCGCGGTGGCGCTGATATCACTGATCAGCAACCGGCCGGCTCGGCGGAATATGGCGCTGACTGGAGAGCTGACCCTTTCCGGCCGAATCCTGCCCATCGGCGGTATAAAGGAGAAGCTGATGGCTGCTAGCCGGTGCGGGGTGAAGGTCGTGGTACTCCCGGCGAAAAACAAACCGGATCTGGAGGAAATACCGGAAGAGGTCCTTCACGGAATAGAGATCATTCCCATCGAGGAACTCTGGGAAATTATCGATGAGGTGCTGACGTGTTCAGGGACACAAACGATAGAAGACGCGTGATGAAACTGTAGCATATTCCGATAATGGGACCATAAAATCTTTAATATAATATTCCTTCATAATACGCCCCCTAAATCACCTTATTTATAATAATAAAATAACCATTCAGATACTATCTTTCAGTCGATCCTTAAGAAATAATTTCGCCTTTACGACAATGAAGATAGCCAAGTCAACTCATCCATATCGATTGTATCGATATGATAACCTTTCTCAAAAAGTCCGCTACAAGCATCCACAATTCGACTGTCATACCATTTATCTGCCCGGGTGGTTATCGCCGCCAGCGCTTCTTCAATAGAGCGGGCAGGACGATAAGGACGATAGGCGGTCAGAGATTCCACAACATCGGCAACACAAATAATGCGGGCCTCAAATAAGATTTCTCCGCCTCTCAACCCTTGGGGATACCCTGATCCGTCCAGGTGTTCGTGATGTTGGAGGGCAATTTCAGCCACGGGCCACGGAAAGTTGACGGGTTCCAAAATCTCATAGCCCTTACGACAATGGATTTGCAGATACTTTATATCCTCATCCATCAGTGGGCCGGGACGCGACAAAATTTCAGATGGTACTGCGATCTTTCCGATATCGTGGATGAGGGCCCCGAGAAAGATACCCTCGATACGCTCTTCAGGAAGTTTTAATTTCTGAGCCAAGGTTGCTGCCAAATGGGCTGCCCGGCGTTGGTGGCCGGCCGTATAGGGGTCACGAATTTCAACGGTTCGTGATATGGCAAGAATGATCGGCCCGCATAGCAGTTACCTTCAACCGGCGACCTATAATTTTTTCTTTACCGGTGGCAAGGAAACGCTCAAAGCCCTTTTCATGGCTTTTACGCATCTGCCTGGGAATGAGCATATCAGAAACCATATGACCAATAATCTGGTCACGACGATAGCCGAAAATTTTTTCCGCGGCAGGATTAAAGGCAATAATGCGGCCTTTGTCATCCATAGTGACAACGCCATCAAGAGCTGATTCCACGAGTGCGCGCAGCCACTCTGACGAAATATCCCTTTTGGGGTTTATTGGGGTAGACGGTTCCATTTTAGGTACTAACGGCTACAAGCGCCGATCTTATCGAATAGGCAATTGAAAACATCGGTGGACCGGAGAATCCCTACAATTTTATTCCTTTTGGTCACCAGAAGTGAATGGTGCCGCCCCATGAGGATTTG
>JAFDDL010000449.1 GCA_019310865.1 Deltaproteobacteria bacterium
ATATTCGTTCCTCCTCACGAGCATGGCGGCTTCATATCCACCGCCCACGGCGATGAGGAAATAGAAGAGATACTTCGGGCACTTAAGGTTGTTATGGAGGCTTGCTTCGCGGGGCGTAAAGGTAATGATACGCTTGGCATTAAATGAAACGCGACAGTTGAGATTATGAAACCAAAAATTCTTATTATACTAGGAAGCCCCAGAAAAAAAGGCAATAGCGCAATACTTGCTTCAAAGGTTGCGGAAGCGGCAGTTGCGAATGGTGCAGAAGTGGAAACCGTCTATCTTATCTCATTAGACCAATAGAATGGGATCACTCATATAAATAAAGGGGCGAGAAGCATGGTAAATTTTTCTTTGAAAGGAAAAACAGCACTTGTGACCGGTGCCAGTCGCGGCATCGGTGAGGCCATTGCCATAACACTGGCAGAGCATGGGGCACACTGCATCCTGGTCAGCCGGAAAATTTTATATATTACAAAATCGGCATTGTTGGATGTCCATCCAGTATGGGCTTTTATATAACTAATTGAGAGAAAATGATGCAAAGACTTTACGCAGGCCATATATTGTTTGTGAACCTATCTTCCGGTAAGATATTTAAGGAACCGACGGCTTCCTATTCAAAGGATTTTTTAGGCGGCCGTGGGATCAATATCAAACTTCTTTATGACAGACTTCCTCCCGGGACTGATTCCCTTGATCCTGAAAATCCACTTATCTTTGGCGTTGGCCCTTTATGCGGTACGCCAATTCCTGCCGGCCGTGTCGAGCTTACCTTTAAATCCCCCGAGACGGGGTACCTGGGCAGTTCCAACTTCGGGGGATACTTTGGCCCTGAGCTGAAATTCGCAGGGTACGATAATGTGGTCATTACCGGCAAAGCCGAGAAGCCGGTTTACCTCTGGATTTACAATGCTCAGATTGAGATTAGAGACGCCTCACGCTACTGGGGTAGGGTGGGATACTGCCACCGGAATACCGACCCGGAAAACCCTCGAACAAACAGGACTCGGATATGTTGCAGAGGATTTGGATAAAATCGGCAAACTACCTCAGGAATCAAATTGAAACCTTTGTACCAATATCATCTGTATTTATGGAGTTTCATATAACGCTTGAAGGGAGACATATCTAATGCCACAATGCGAATTGATTGTAAATTATGCGAAATGTACGGGTTGTCGCCTCTGCGAATCAGCCTGTTCCATTGGTCATACAGGAGAAACAAATCCCATCCGATCAAGAATCCGGATCGCTCAACTGAAAGAAGAAGCCGATAGTCTCTCCATTCCGGTAAAATGCATGGTGTGTGAAAATCCACCTTGCGAAGCCGTCTGCGCCTGGAAGAAACACCACAGATCAGATCTGTTACCGCAATCCGAGCTTTTTCAGGCGTTTCTGCAACGTCGTTCTCGGCATACCCAGTATGGCCGCCGCCCCTTTGGGCCCACCGACCTGGCCACCGGTAGTTTCCAGTATATGGGTGATATAGGTTCGCTGCAATTCATCCATGGTCGGTTTGGTCTCAAAAAGCCGATCCACTGAAGGGGGCGGCGCTGAAAGGGTGGATAGTTGTATTTTTTCGTCGGTTGAAAGGATTACAGCTCGCTCCAGCACATTTTTCAGCTCCCGAACGTTTCCCGGCCAGTTATATGACATGAGCCTGCTTTCGTCTTCCGGGGTGATTCGCAACTCGGACTTTTTGTACTTCCGGGCGTATTTCCGGAAAAAGTACCGCGCCAGCAGGAGGACGTCATCCCCCCTGTCTCTAAGGGGCGGTATTGTTAATGCCACGACATTGAGGCGATAGTAGAGATCTTCTCGGAAGCGGCCGGAGGCAACCTCGTGGGATAAATCCCTGTTGGTCGCCACCACCAGGCGGAAATCGGCCTTGACAGCGCTGGTACCCCCGAGGCGGTGAAAAGACTTCTCCTCCAATACCCTGAGCAGCTTGGCCTGAATCGTCAGGGGAAGGTCCCCCACCTCGTCCACGAACAATGTGCCACCGTCGGACAACTCGATGCGCCCCCGCTTACGACGGTCCGCCCCGGTGAAAGCCCCTTTTTCATATCCAAACAGTTCGCTTTCCACCAGATTTTCAGGAATGGTTGTGGAGTCCACAAGCACAAAGGGGCCGCGCCGTCGAGAACTCATCTTGTGGACGCGGATTGATAGCAGCTCCTTGCCCGTTCCGGTTTCACCCATGACCAGAATCGTCGAGTCTGAGCCGGCCACCCTGTCTGCCTGCTGGAGCAGCCGCAACATGGCGTCATCCTGGGTCAATATCTGGCCTTCTTCGGTTTTTCCAGACAAAAGCGTTTCCCCGGAGGCCAAAACGTTTATTTTTTCCCTGTGCTGAATCTGTTGCAGTATGATACCGGTGTAGCTGCTGCAAAGGCTTGCCAGCGCCTTCATCAAATCCGGACTTAGAAAATCGAAAGGATCTTTCAGGTAGCAGTTGTCATAGTACAGCACCCCTCTCACCGAGGATCCGATCACGATGGGCAGACATAATATGCTGATGATGCGATCGTCCAACGAGACGTAGGAAGACGGGTCGAATCGAATGACAAGCGGCCGATTTTCCTTAAAGGCCCTGTAGATCGTCCCCATGCTGTCTTTAAAGGCCGACGAGGCAACTTCCTGCTTGGTCAGGTTGCACGAAGCCCTGAGTTGGAGGTTATTTGGGCCTTCTTCCGAGTTAATCCAAAAAAAGGCGCCTCGTTCAGCGCCAAAAAGCTGATTCATTCCTCTCATGGCACGGTTGAGAAGTTCGTCCTCCGTGTCCGCCCGTCGGAGCGTATTCAAAAACTCGACGTAACGCTTGACAAAATTTTCTATGGAGATCTTCCCGGCTTCCACCGGTGGTGAATCTATTACCAAGTGTCTCAGGTCCGCCGGAAAGAATTCTTCATCATAGGGCGCCATATGCTGTCTGGCCTTTTTTGCTAACGCCACAGCCTTTGAAGGTTTTTCTTCCAGGAGGTGCAGTCTGGCAGCGGCCAGCCAGGTCTTTGCCAGTTCGATGGGGTCGCCGGCCTGCTCCAGATAAGATTCGCTGGCGGCAAGATCCGAGACGACTTCGGTGTCATAAACACCCCGGCGCATTTTCTCCTCTGCGCGCAGCCGCAGCGCGGCGCCTCGCAGATGGACATTCGGTTCTATCATGCAGATGTGAAAGTGCTCTGAAAAACTCCAGCCCAAAATCGGCGGATAATTTGCCCGATCGAATTCCACGAGCATCTCAAGAATCCAGGACGAAACGAGATATCGTTGAAGACCGACAAGTTTTGCCTCCTCAAAGGCGAGTTTATACAACTCATAGGTCTTATCGATTCTGCCGTCGTAAAAAAACTGGCGGGCGATCCCTATCCTTGCCCAGTAAATGGCGAACGCATTTTTAGTCTGTTTCGCCTTGTGTTCCGCTCGATGCAGATGGTAAAGCGCTTCTTCCTTTTTTCTTAAGAATACCAGCATGATCCCCAAAAGGGAACGTGCGACACAAGCCGGTCCATGCCATTGCCTGGCGTTGGCCAGACGCATGTAGCTTGTCAACGTCCCGATGCCGCTGCGAAAGTCGCCGGTATTCATGGTACAAGTACCGTATAAAATGTAAAAAAAAGGGTTGCCCAGGATGAAATTATCGTCTGAACTCAAATAATCCACTCGGTCAAAATAGGACTGACCCTTTCCGTACATTCCCTGTATAAGGTAATAGTAGCCGATGAATTCAGAGGAAATTTTTATTATATCGGGGTCACCCAGCGACTCCACCTCCTTTTTTCCCTCTGCAAAGAAATCCAGTGCCTCTCGCTTGCGATCCATGAAAAAGGCAGCCCGCCCAAGGTGCAGATGTGCCAATGCCTGGGACCGTCTGTCTCCAATCTCCATGGTTAAATCCAGAGCCTTGTCCAGATGCAAAGACAGGTTTTCGAAACCCTTTCCCAGCATGGT
>JAFDDL010000450.1 GCA_019310865.1 Deltaproteobacteria bacterium
CGGAATGATCAAATCCAAATCGATGTCGATTACCCGCCCAAAACCCCGACAGACCGGACAGGCGCCAATGGGGCTGTTGAAGGAAAACAGATTCGGCGTCGGGTTCTGATAGTCGATTTGGCAATGGGCGCAGGTTCGCGTGTCGGAAAACGCATGGGAATCCCCATTGACAAAGACGTTCATGCGTCCTTGTCCGAAGCGAAAGGCCATTTCCACCGCGTCCATTACCCGTTGGCGGTCCGAATGTTTCAGTTTGATGCGGTCCACCAAAATATGAGGGGTCTCGGAATCGTTCGGAATCCTCAGCGTGTCTGAATCGATGACGCGGCCATCAACATATATTCGGTCGAATCCCAGGCGGCGCAAATCTTTTCGCGTTTCGTCCCAGGATTGACCATTGCGCCAGGCCGGAAAAGTCATCACGACCGGCGACCCTTCTGCCAGGGTTTCCATCCACCGCCAGACATCCCGAGGGGAGTCCGATGCCACGGACCGTCCGCACTGACTGCAGTTGAGCGATGCGATGCGAGCAAAGAGAAGCTTCACATAGTCGGTGATTTCCGTCATGGTGCCAACCGTCGAACGGGAGGTTCGAACCGGATCTTTCCGGTCGATGGCAATGGCCGGCGGAATGCCTTCAATCCGCTTCACCCGCGGACGATCCATGCGATCCATGAACTGCCGGGCATAAGGTGAAAAGGTCTCCACATACCGACGCTGTCCCTCTGCATAAAGCGTGTCAAAGGCGAGGGAGGATTTTCCCGATCCACTGACACCGGTGATCGCCGTGATGCGGTTGAGCGGTATCTCCAGATCCAGGTTTTTTAAATTATTCTGGCAGGCGCCGGTTATTTTAATGTTTGGTATTTTCATCAATGAGCGTTCCGATTTCGTGGTTTAATTCCGCAGCGTCGGTATTTGAGTCCATTCCAACGTTACAGGCAATTTGAAAATCTAACATAATCAGCCCGGGCAGCCAATGCAATGTGGTTTATTCAGAACATTCCCATTAATAAGCCTACGAAAGCCCATCAGGAAATACCGGCATAGCATTTTATTGAATTTGATTGACTTGAAGGCATCAGTTTCATACTTAGAATTTTCAGGGCCAGTTTATTTGCTAATGCCCAAAATACGTTGGAGGTTCATGAAATGTCGGATGAGTTTGAAAAAGAAACCGAAGAAGAAGAAAGCTTTGCTGAACTTTTGGAGGCATACGGTGTCGAAAGGGATCAAGATGTCCGGATCGGCGACAAAATAGAGGGAAAAATCATCGCCATCGAAAGAGACAGCGTTTTTTTAGACACCGGTTCGAAAATCGATGGCGCCGTGGACAAACAGGAGCTTCTGGACGAGGATGGCAATCTGCCATACGAGATCGGCGATACACTTGAACTGTATGTTGTTACCGCCACGGAAAACGAGATTCAGCTTTCCAAGGCCCTTTCGGGCATCGGCAGCCTCAACGAGCTTCAAGACGCATATGAGGCAAAGGTACCGGTTGAAGGCAAGGTCGCTGCTGAATGCAAGGGCGGATTCCACGTTACGGTGCTTCAAAAGAGGGCCTTTTGCCCCATCAGCCATATGGATATAAACTATATCGAAAACGGTGAAATCTATGTGGGCCAGGTGCACCCGTTTCTAATCACCCGCTTTGAGGAAAATGGCAGAAATATCGTGGTCTCCCGGAAAATGTTGCTGCAGCAGGAACTGACAGCTTCCCGAAAGGAATTTCTTAAAACCCTGACCGTCGGATCCACCTGGAAAGGCCGTGTGATCAGGCTGATGCCCTATGGCGCCTTTGTGGAATTGGAAAAGGGCGTTGAAGGGATGGTCCATGTTTCCCAGCTGAGCTGGTCGCGGGTTTCGGATCCTAAAGATGTTGTTTCGGAAGGAGAGATGCTTGATGTCAAGGTAACCGAAATTCGCGAGACCGATAAACCGGATCAGCCCCGAATCGCACTTTCCGCTAAACAGGTCCTGGATGATCCCTGGGAGAGTGTCGAATCGACTTTTAAGATCGGAGACGTGGTCGAAGGTCGCGTTACGCGATGTGCGCAATTCGGTGCATTTATGGAAATTGCCCCGGGTATTGAAGGCCTGGTCCATATCAGTGAGATGAGCTACACCAAACGCGTGATACACCCCGAGGACTTGGTGAAATCCGATGAACGGGTTCCCGTGATGATCAAGGAAATCAACGCAGGGGGGAAACGCATGTCGCTGAGCATGCGCGATGCTGAAGGTGATCCATGGATCGGATTGGAAGACAAATTCCCGGCCGGTTCCGCCGTTACCGGTCAGATCGAAAGAAAGGAAAAATTCGGATACTTCGTGTCGCTGTCGCCGGGCGTGACCGGTCTGCTTCCCATCTCCAAAATCAATTCGGCAACAAACCGATCGGAAATAGAAAAATGCAAGACGGGGGATAAAATCGCGGTTATCGTCGAGTCGCTTCATGTCTCAGATAGAAAAATCTCACTTGCACCGGGAAGCAGCCAGGAAGAAGGTGATTGGAAACACTATTCCCAGAGCAATGAGAACACGCTCGGCTCCCTGGGGGAGAAATTGCAGCAGGCACTGCACCGTCAGAAGAAATAGGTACCTGAATTTTGCACGAGCTGGATATCCTGTTGGTTCAACCACCCATTCGGGATTTTTACTTCACTGCGAAAAGATCCATTCCCTATGGTCTTGGCTGCATCGCTGCTTCAGCGGCATCTGCGGGTTTCTCCGTTGAGATACTTGATGCCCTGGCCACATCCAAGTCCAGACCGATTCAGCTGCCGCCTGAAATGGCATACCTGAGACCCTATTACGGCAAGCCGGATATTTCTCCCTTTGGATTGTTTCACCAGTTTCGACATTATGGATACAGCCTGACCCATATCGAGCAGGTCCTGCGTCAATCCGGAGCACAATTGGTGGGCATTTCATCCTTGTTTACACCCTACGCCGATGATGCGCTGAAAATCGCTGAAATAGCAAAAAGGGTGTTGCCCACCTGCAAGGTGGTGCTTGGCGGCCACCATCCAACCACCCTGCCGGAACCGACCATGTCCTCCCAAGCGGTCGATTTTGTGATTCGCGGTGAAGGCGAATGGGCCCTGCCGGCACTTGCCCGGTCCTTGAAAACGGGTGCAAGCATACAGGCGGTTCCCGGAATCGTATACAGAAAAAAGGACGGTCAACTCCACATCAACCCGCCCGCAGTGATTAATGAGTTGGACCAGATTCCCTGGCCGGATGCATCGCGAATTAATCGAAAATTCTACCGCCGAAAAACAGGGGGAAGCTGCGTTGTGGTGGCCAGTCGGGGGTGTCCCATGCAATGCTCCTACTGCGCCCTGGGACTCGATTCTCCCCTACCCTACCGACGAAGGCGCCCCGAATCGGTTATCCATGAAATCGAAATGCAGGTTACCCGCCATCATGTCCGATTTATCGATTTCGAAGATGAAAATCTGTCCCTTGATAAGGCATGGTTTCTGGAAATATTGTCCGGTATCCGCGATCGGTTTGGCGCCTGGGATCTTGAACTTCGTGCAATGAATGGTTTATATCCGGCGTCATTGGATGAAACCGTGATTGGCGCCATGGCGGCAGTCGGCTTCAAAACACTGAACCTTTCTTTGGGCACCATCTGCCCTGACCAGCAATTACGTTTCCAGCGGGCAAATGTCAAATCCGCCTTTGAACAGGCCCTCGCATTGGCCGAAACACATGGTATGCAAGCCGTGGGATATGTCATCGCCTCAGCGCCGGGCCAGTCGGCAACCGATTCCATCTCGGATCTGCTCTATCTTACCGGCCAACGAGTATTGGCCGGTCTCTCGATATTCTACCCGGCGCCGGGCAGTCGGGACTATGCAAGGGCCGGGAAACTGGGGCTTCTGCCCGCTAAATATTCGCTGATGCGATCGAGCGCCCTTCCCATCGATCATACCACGTCAC